>NZ_LOFI01000012.1:389607-473004 GCF_001469195.1 Pseudoalteromonas sp. 10-33
TCATTATTTAAACGCTTGCAGCTAAGCGTTTCACCGTGTTCATTAATGATAGCAATAACACAATTATTTGAATGCAAGTCAATTCCACCATATAGTTTCATACTAAGTTCCTCGAGGTACAGTTTATGTTTTGGTCAACACAACTGTATCGAAAAACTCGAGGAGCTTTCTATATGATTATCAAATCTTGACTTCAGACATCAAAGAGCGAACTGTACGAGTATTGGTTAGCAAACAAAGACTGAAGACTCAGAAACTCATTCAATTTTAGCGGTTTATTACTTTTAAACACACGTTGATATTTAAAACAGTAACTTTAAGTTGTTGTTTTTTTATGCCTACTATTTAAGCTTGCTCAGTTATTGTTACTAATATTTAAATTCCAGAATCATTAAACCATTGAACTTCGTGAATTATTTGAAAATGGTACCGAAACCCGTGATGCCTTAAAAATGTGGCACTTTATGTTGGGTTTATCTGTGCTAGCTTTAGTTAGTGTGAGGTTAGTTGCGAGTCTGGTGGGTGGTGCAGCACCTGCCATACAGCCAGAGCCTGCAAAATGGCAAAAAAAATTAGCTACATTTGTTCATATTGCGCTGTATGTGTTTATGTTTGCTATGCCTATAGCTGGTTGGCTAATTTTGAGTTTAGCAGGTAAACCCATCCCGTTTTTTGGTTTAGAGTTGCCTGCTTTGACCGCTCAAAACTTTGAACTTGCTAAAAGTATTAAAGAGATACATCAAACCGCAGGGGAAGTGGGGTATTACGTAATAGGTTTACATGCGGCTGCGGCTTTATTTCACCATTATGTTTTGGCTGATAATACGGTATCGCGAATGCGTTTTCCGAAATACTAGAAATAATAAAATCAACGGAGCCAAGCTTTAATTTTGCCCTTAATGTTTGGTGACTGATATTTAGCTGGTGCATCCCTAAAAGTTGCGTTTTTTAAATTAAACTATTTGATTGCGTTAGTTGCAAAGAACCAAATGTTGCTCTTTTAGCTTTATAAGCTTTAGTTAGTATTTTTATTATTATTGGGTTACTGTTTGCTAAATTCAATTTTTGAAGGTAAGGGTATGGAATTTATATATCATATTTTAAATTGGGGTTCCCCTTTAGGTTTGGGGTTATTCTTTTTTCTTTCATGTGCTGGCACTGGCATACTATTTTGGGGTTTATCTCAATTTAAAAATAGCTCTACCACAAATCAATAACGTGGTTTGTTTTTAGCTGGGCCTTTGTTTAAAAAACATTTACCGTTTAATTTCTTAAAGGCCTTAGTTAAAACGCTTTATATTACTCCTGAATATTTGTTATTAGTACCGTCCTTATAAACAGTGTTGGTTTTGTGAGTGTACAATAGATTTTCATTTGCATAATTTGTAATTGAGCCACATAAACAATTTACCAAAATAGTCCCGCGCTCTTATTTAGTTTCTCAATATTAAAAATATTATTGGGCTATCTATGTTCTGTTCATCTATGTTTGGCTAAGCTGTTGTAATAAATTAATAATAAAGTGCATTTGGTACTTATAAAGCGGGCAAATGAACAAATTAAAATCCTTGATTACACAATTTATTACTGCAATGCAAAAACGCCCGGGGTTATTGGCTGTTTTAGCGTTTTTATCGGGCGTTGCTAGTTATGTGCTTGTTGATAGAAAGGAGTCGTTTGCGCAGGTTGTTGCTGTTGTTTTACTTATAAGCTGGTTGTGGTTAATTGTAGATAATTGGCTGCGTGATAAAGTTGAAGAACGATTTGGTGTAAGCGTTTCACCTAATGTAACACGCTTTGCTCTACAAATGATTCAGCAAGAGAGTTTGTTTTTTGCACTGCCATTTTTTTTAGTTGTGACCCAGTGGGACCACCCTCAAGCAGTATTTACATCGCTGATTATATTGTGTGCGGTCGCATCAGTTATTGACCCGTTTTACTACAAAAAATTAGCTAAAAATAGAACGCTATTTACGGTGTTTCACAATTTTGCTTTGTTTGTAGTTTTACTTGTTACATTGCCTATTTTATTTAGCTTAACAACCAGCCAAAGTTTAGCTGCTGCGCTAGTTATAGCCGTGGTGTTAACATTACCTAGTCTTACTAATTTAATGCCCAATGCGCCATGGTGGCGTTTACCCATTTTAGCGATTATTTTATTTAGTTTGAGTGCAGGCGTATGGCAATTAAAAAGCTTTGTACCACCGGCTGCTCTGCACTTAACAAGCATTGCATTAGCCCATGAGGTAAATGAGCAAAGTAAAAAACCGATAGGAAATATTAACACGTTAAGTGAGCGCTCTTTACATGCAAAAGGGCTTTATACATGGACAGCGGTAAAAGCACCACGAGGGCTAAACGAAAAGATATTTCATGTGTGGACACATAATAAAAAGCAGGTAGACAAAATAGCGCTTAATATCAGTGGAGGGCGTAAAAGCGGTTATAGAGCGTGGACACACAAAGTAAATTTTCCACATAACGCGGTAGGAAAGTGGCAAGTTAAGGTTATGACTGAATCAGGCCAGTTAATTGGTTTAACTAAATTTAGGGTGACGCCTTAAACCAAGTTAAATAAAAATGGGCTAAAGCATAAATAATTAATTGAATAAGTGTGTATTAAAAAATTATTGTTAACTATCAAAGGGGTTGATAGGCTGTAGTGGTAAATTTATTAAGCAAGGATGAACGATGAACAGTGATGTTTTAATACCTCATTTACCCGAACAAACAATGTCTGCTTTGGCTACAAAAATATATGTGACTGAGGGGCAACACGTAAAAAAAGATGACACATTACTTGATGTGGAAACTGATAAAGTTGTTCTTGAAATTGTTGCTATGGCTAACGGAGTTGTCACCAAGATAAATATAAATGAAGGTGAGCAGGTTAGCTCAAACCAAGTGGTGATGCAGTTTGAATATGACGAAGTAACCGAGGAGTTAATACAAGCCCCTTTGAGTGATAAACCTGCATTTCAAAATAACACCAGCGACGTAGACCAAATTAACACCCATGATATTCAGAGCTCAGTTACTGAAACAACCATTCATAATGAAATAATAAATCTAGATCCAACGATTGATGATCCCAAACAGGCTTGCTTGGATAAACATAATGATACGCCACATACAGAATCTAAAATAGACACCAGAGCACAGCTACCTCAAGAAGTAAGCCATAGTGGTGAGAGTAAAGGGGTGTTTTATATGGTTGCTGTACTAGCGGTAGGCATTATTATTGGTGTAACAGCGAGTCGCTTTATATTTAATTAGTGGAGTAAACGCCAAAAGCGTGGGCTTTTGGCGTAAAATAAAATTAGTTAGCTAATAGCCATTCGCTTAACAAGCGTACACCATAGCCTGTGCCGCCAGGTGATAGTTCACCTTTTCCTTTTTTAACTAACGCGTTACCTGCAATATCAATATGAACCCAACGGGTTTCACCCGCAAAATGCTCTAAAAACGTTGCTGCAGTGGTTGCGCCAGGTCCGCCAGACCCTACGTTTGTTATGTCGGCAATGTCTGATTTAAGCATATCTTTATAACCTAATGGTAAACGCCATAGGTTTTCGTTTACCTGCTCGCCAGCAAGTGTTAGCTGATTTACGAGTGTGTCGTCTTTTGAGAAAACAGCCGCATACTCGTTACCAACGGCACGAATTTTTGAACCAGTAAGTGTAGCTACATCAATCATTATGCTTGGGTTGAAGTGCTTACGTGCATACCACATTGCATCACTTAAAACTAAACGGCCTTCGGCGTCGGTGTTGAGTATTTCAACACTTAAGCCTTCAGCTGTTCGAACAACATCACCAGGCGCTACTGCAAATTGCGAAACCATATTTGCCGCCATGCCCATTACAGCTACAACGTTTTTGTCGGCTTTGGCCATAGCCATTGCTTTAACCGTACCGAGTACAGCTGCAGCGCCTGCCATGTCTGATTTCATACGCGCGATAGATGCACCTGTTTTAATACTATAACCGCCCGAGTCAAATGTTATACCTTTACCTACTAATGCTATAGGGTCGTCATTAGAGCCTTTATAATGTGCAACGACTAAGCGAGCGCCCTGATCGCTACCGCGGCCAACGGCTTCTAATGCGCCCATACCAAGCTCTTTAAGTTGTTCAGGCTTTAAAACTGTAATGGTCACGCCTAACGATTCAAGTTCTTTTGCAGCATTTGCAAAATCAACTGGCGTCATTTCAGTGGCTACTTCTGAGGTAAGATCGCGTGCTAAAAATACACCGGCCTGAATACTTTCTAGCTGTTTATACGTCGCTTTCGTCTTTTTTGTGCTATCGACATCAAACGAGTAAGTCACTGTTTGCGTGCTAGGTGTTTGTTTGTATTTTTCAAAGCGATGGTCACGCAGGTTTGCGCCATGCGCAAAGTTTGCAGCAAGTAAATGGTTTGCATCAACGCCCGTTACATCGTCAAATAATACATTGGCGGTATCGGCTTTATATTTAACTAATTGCGCGTGCACGTTTCCGCCTAATTTAGCAATGCGTGCTTTATTTAACTCGTTTTGTTTACCAGTTCCGACAACTAATATACGTTTGTAGTTACTATTAAGTGGGGCAATCAGCTGTGTTGTTTTGGCGTATTTACCTTCAAAGTTTTCAACATCAATTATACGTTGCAGCTGTCCATTAAATTGTTTGTCGAGGTTTTTAAATTGGTTGTTTTTTCCATCTTGGCTATAAAACACAATTAATGTGTGTGCATCGTTGTCTACTTTAGAAGAAAACGAAAACTGTGCTGCGTGTGTATTTAAACTAGCGCTTATTGCCAGCGTTAAGAGAGAGGCTTTAATTATGTGTTTCATCGTTCACCTAAGATTAATTTAAAACTGTTTTTTACCTATTTTTGACTGCTTAGTTAAGTGCGATAAGCTGAAACGGCAATTAAGAGCGACGTATAACGGCATAAAAAATACGTTATAAATTTATTTGCATGTCGGTGATACTAGGCTTAATGTAAAACAAAATATTTACATGGAGTTATATTATGAAGTTTTTATTGTTTTTAGGCACTGTGCGTGAGAGCTCCCCCCCTAAACCAGTACGTCTTGGAAGTAGAGTTAGTAAAGCGTGTTTATTGTGTTTGCAGTCACACTTTAGTGAACATGAATTTGAAATAATTGATGCGTTAGATTACCCAAACGATGCTGTATTTAAACCTCACTTTGCATATACACAGCACAATGCACCCACTAAACTTAACAACTTGGCCGATAAAATTAAATCTGCTGATGGCTACATAATGATCAGCCCTGAATATAATCACTCTATGAGCCCTGCATTAGCTGATCTTCTCAATCACTTTGGTAGTTCACTGTTTTCGTATAAACCCAGTGCGATTGTTTCTTATTCTGCTGGGCAGTGGGGTGGGGTTCGTGCTGCAATTAGTATGCGCACTTTTTTATCAGAACTTGGGTGTTTACCAGTATCGTCGATGATTCATGTTCCAAAGGCACAGGATGTGTTTAACGAGCTTGGAGAGTTTGCTACTGATGATGATCAGACCTCGTGGTTTAACTATTTTTCTCGTACATTTAATCAATTAATATGGTGGGCTGAGGCCGCTAAAATACAGGCTGAATGTAAAAACCCTCATAATATGATTGCAAGCTTTAAAACAAATCCCGCGCAGCGAAATGCGCCTAAAACGACTACTAATTAAGTAATTGTAATTTAAATTATATGTATTTGTACTGTTTGGGTCATCAAAAAGTAAAGAAACCGGTTAGGCGAAATGAGCAAATAAGTACCCATTTACAGTTATACTGTATTTATATACAGTATAACTGTTGCGTTAATAAATACTAAAACAGTAAACTAAGTGTTAGGCGTGCAGTTCTGGGCTCAATAGGGTGAAAATGATTATCTTCAACGCCTTGAGCTGGCTCACCGGCTAAACGCGATGCATAATAGTAATCTATATCGTGGTCGGTACTGTTAAACAAGTTAAGTAATTCAAAGTCTACTTTCCAATGGGTTTGCTTATAGCTCACAGAGCTATTAACTACCGTTAGCGGGTTTGAGCGCTTATCACCGTCGTCTGTTAATGTGCGTTTACCGATATGGCGTACCCTGATCGATGATTGCCATTGTTTACTTAAGTGCCAATTTAAACCTGTACTTGCTACAACGGGTACAGCGCCTTCTATGTAATTGTTATTGTCATTTATATCTAAGCGAGAATGTGTAAACGAGGCTTCTAAATCAATATTAAATTGCTCGTTAATCCAGTAATAGGCACTCATTTCTAACCCATACCGCTTAGACGCATCACTTGGCTCTGTATTACCTGCATCTCCTACAAACAATAGTTCTGAGTCGAGTTTTAACCACCAGAGCGCAGCTGACATATTATATTTTTTTTCATCAGCAAATCGTAATCCAATTTCAGCGCCTTCACTTTTTACTAATAGATCGACCCGTTCGGCTTGATCACCTGTTACTGGGTCGATATTTATTGTGGAGCCGCGCGCATCGTTAGAGTGAAAAGATTGCCCCCAATTTGCATAGGCAGCTAGCAATTGAGTAAAGCGATAATTTAAGCTTGCTTTAAAACTGATTAAATCATCACTTGCTTTACCTGAGTTTACGGCGGTAATACTGGTTACATTTGTATCAAAATAGTCGTACCTTACACCTGCTGTTGCTTCTAGTTTTGGGGTAAATAAAAGTTTAGACTCCCAAAAGCTTGAATAACTCGTTTGCTTGAGTGCATCTTGCCTTACAGTGCTTAGCTGCTCTCTGGCTTTAGTGTTATAAAGCCCAACGTTATCTATATCGTCGTGTTTAAGCTCAAGCCCTGCAGTGTGTTGAATGTTTATGCCTGATGTTTTAGTTTCAAACTGATAACTTAAAGTGGTGCCATAAATATTGCGGCTATCTTGCTGATTAAACTGATCGCCATTAATTGGGTCATTTAAAAAATAACTGAAATTAGAATATAGGTTTAAATCGTAATTTATTACATAAGCGCTGGCTTTCAAATGCTCCCCTTGCCAATTACCCGATAAACTATAACGGCTAGAGCTGCCGCCAAGGGTGGTGTCGAGCGAGCCTAATTGTGTTATTAAATTTTGCGAAACAGCACGCTGTGGAATTTGATCGGCTGAGTTCCATGTGTTGTCGTATGCCATTGCGCTTATTGATAGGTCACCATTAAATGCTTTACCAACATAACGTAGTAGGGCATTTTTTTTATTTACGTCTTCGTTTATGTCATCCCAAGGGCCGTCGTAGCCTTGCCACTCAGCAGCCGCAATAAGTTTGCCTTTTTTAAGGTTAGTTGAGCCAAGTACTACCGCGCGTTTATAGTTATCTTCACCAATACTTAGTTCTATTTGCTGATGTTTAACATTATCAACCAGTTTAAACTGTGCACTACCAGCACTTGAAAAATCACCTTGGCTTGCGCTATATGACCCCTTTTGATAGTTAATGGTAGAAATAGATTCGGGAATTATAAAGTTTAGATCGGTGTAACCTTGGCCGTGTCCGTGGCTACGCATGTTGATAGGCATACCATCGATACTGGTGGCAAAGTCGGTCCCATGGTCTAAGTTAAATCCTCTAATAAAGTATTGGTTTGCTTTACCTGAGCCACTGTGTTGAGTAACCGCCATCCCCGGAATGAGCTCTAACATTTCAGCGCTTCTTAGCATTGGGCGCTGCTCAATTTCACCTTGGCCAATAATGCCGCTAGAGGCACTGATTGATTCGCCAATTAAACCATCACGGTGCCCATATACAGTGAGCTTTTCTATATTGGCATGTACATAACCGCTATATAATGTGCCTATAGTTAAAATTGCTAATGTTTTCATCCTTAAAGTCCTATCTATTATGCTTACTATTCAGTGCTGTTTAAATTAAAACGACTAAGTAAACCTTTTGGATGCAACATTGAGTGTTTTATTATTCAAATAGGGCTTAAGTTTGAAAACTATATTGGTGCTATTGTAATGTCGTTATATAAAACTAATAATCAGAGTGTTAAAACTTACCAGTAATCACATAATTAGAGAGCCTGTATTGAAAGCCAAAGAAATTCGAAATTTTTACATTAACGAAGAGCAATCCGTATATTTGCTGTCGCATCGTGATGCTAAAAAACATCGCCAGTGGCTTAATATTTGTATTAAACAACTTACTTTGCTTGGTTATAAAAATGTAGAAATGATTGGCTCAGGTGCATTTGGGTTTGTATTTGCAGGTGAAGACGACAAAGGCTTGCCTTGGGTGTTTAAGTTTTCACGGATTACGCTTGCTCAAAGTGTGCGTGACCGTCTTGAAGACGAAGCGTATATGCTTTCACAAATTAATAATCCGCTGGTGCCTAAATTTTATGCGTTTGAGCGCATTAAAAAGCAGGGCATTTTAATGATGGCGCGCGCCATGGGAGAAGACCTTGAAAAAGTGTCGCTTAAAGAGGGGCGATTTAGCGCGGCTAAAATAATGGCATTAGCCGTTAAATTACGTAATGTATTACTTGATTTAAGTAACCACAAAAATGGGTTAAGTGCTCAACCAATTGTGCATGGAGATATAAAACCTTCAAATTTGGTGTGGGATGCGCAAACAGATGCTTTATCTTTAGTTGATTGGGGGAGTTCGGTATATGCCCAATTACACAGTAACGGTGAGCCCGTAGCCAGTAACTTTATGGATTTAATGTCGGGAGATTTAAGCACGACCAATGCGCGTATGGGAGATGTGTACTTTATAGGCGAAGCGCAAATGTCGGGTGAGCAATCATCCCCGCGGTTTGATGAGCAAGGTGTTGCAGCAACTTTATATGCATTAGCGTCTGCACAGTCTTGCCGATTTGGTGCGCAGGCTATTCCTGCAATTTCTTTAGGGCTACCTAAAGAGCTCGCTAACGTTATAGATGGCATGCTCAGTAAAAGTAAAACAGTACGTGATGCTGCAGGCGATTACTTTATACGTAATATACCAACAATGGCAAAAGCGTATTTACCCGATCTTAAATTAACACAGCAAAAAGCCGCTATCCCGTTTTGGTACGGTACCGATGAAGCGCCAGATACCGTAGTTTATAGCTCGCGTAAACAGTTTTTACGCCAAGCCGACCATAACCAACAGTTACTAGATGTAAATGATGCCCAGTTAGACCGATACTACAAAGAATTTTTATTTGATACTGGTGACACCGAAAAAGCATTTTTGGCCTCCATAAGCCGGCTTGCGAAATACCCAGCCGTGGGTGGGCTTAGTTTTCATTGGAAAGATGAATCGTTGTTTATTGAGTCGTCATTAATAATGCACGATGAGTCACTAGGCAAAGCATTTACAGATTCAATAAACAATACAGTGATGTTAGCCCAAGCAATTAACCAAAAAGGGCTATTTAAATGTTGTTTATTTGATGCACGTAAAACCATTCAATTAGAGCGAGATGGCACCGGTGCATTTAAGTTTGATAGTCTTCCTGAGCTAGATTATGAAGTTGTGAGTGTTAAAGCTAACGAAATAACCCGGCCACATTCATACTTTGAAGATGGTAAAGATCCCGATGAGCAATTACAACTTCCTAAAAAAGTTATTAAATGTGTATTTGAGCTAAACCAAATACACCATACCGGTTGTATTATTTTTGAAGCCTTGCCCGACAGAATGAAAATTCACCACTACTACAGGCTACTCGACTCGACAAAAGAGGCCGAATTTAAACGTTTGTTAAATAAGCTAATGCAATATGCTGTAAACATTACTGATGTGGGCGTTGCGGGCTTTATGAAGCTACCCTATAAAAATACACGAGAGTTTGATTTGTGTGCACGACAAGCTGAGCAATTCTTTCCTAAAAACCCAAAACGCGTATAACGTGTCAGCTTTTGTAATGGGTTTATTTGGCTTGGTAAATCAGCCTAATACTTTAAAATAACTCACTATGCGGAGACAATGGCTCTAGCTCAAATTGATGTATAAGCTGTTGCTGTTTATTGGTAGCGGTAATTTTATAAGTTTGTTTACTACGGTTATTGGCAAATAAATTAATATTGAATTTTATATTGTTTGTCATTAGAGGTGTGAATCTGCCGGTAATGGTAATTTGATCAACAAATGTATTGTTACCGCTGTGCGCCGTTTCTGGGTGTAATAAAAGCCCTTCAATCGAAAAGCGATATTGCTGATCAGACAAATACACGTGCTTTTTAACCTGTTTACTAATGTGATTACGGTATTTATTAAATTCAGTGAGTGAAAGTGTCCCATCGTTGTTTTCGTCAACGCCTAATAATGACGACGCAGGAAGCGACAGCACAACAAACACATGCTCTTCAACAACATTAAGGGTGCCATGTTGTGCAACTATTAAGTGCGCATGTGTTTTTTGAGATATACAAAAAGCGATAATAATTACCCCAATGTTATGTATTAATTTTGAAAGGCGCATAACTTAAAGCTCTCCTTTTACACAACGCTGAAGAAACGGGTAAGTGTCAGTTGCATAGTAGTGATAAATACCATCTGGAAATTCCGGTGTTACGCCAATACGGCCATTGCATTCATCTAAATCGCCTGAACCTGCAACGTATTCCCAGTCTTGTGCAAATGTTCCTAATGGGTATATGTCGGTAGAAGGTCTGTTTGTACTGACTGTGGTAACGTGTTGGTAACTTCCTGTCATTGCAACGAGTTCAGAAGTGGCATCGGTTGAATCTGAGTAACCATAACGTGCATAAATAGGAAATCCGTCTGCAGCCCAGCCTATTAGTGTCATGGTTGTTTCATTACCGCCTTGCATTGTTATAAACCCTTCGGGCATTCCATGGTAATGATACGTCCCATCTGGTTGCACATGGGCATTGTTAGCATCTGTGCCAAAACTAAATGTAGTTTGGCTTAAAGCTTCTATATTCCAGTTGCCGCTATTATCACCTAGGTCGCAATTTTCACCTGAGTCATCACAGCTACCACCTGTGCCGGCATCAATTTTAACGCCATTTAAAACAAGCCTTGTTATTCCGCGAGGGCCGCCCATCATTGTAGCGGATGACGATTGAACCGGTGTTAATGTAAAGCTTTCATTCACTGATTGCTCGGCGATGGTATTGGGGTTAGCCGGATTAGGAAAAGTGCCTACGTCGTGGTCAGGAATTCCATTAGCAATGATGTCACGCGTTGTGCCTGTGCATGTCCAGTCAGCTGAGCTTGTTGTTTGTACAGAGTCAGCGTTGTTGTATTCGTTGTAAGCGTACTCACATAAAACATTGTGTGTAGAACCATTTGCATCAGTATTTGAACCGTCAACTGTTGTGCTATCAGTTATTACGTCGCTTATTGAAGTGCTTTGCTCAGAACCACCGCATGCTACAAGTGATGAGATTGCAGTAAAGCACACAATTAGTTTAAATTGTGCGACTGAATTTTTAGAAATATTATTTATTAGGAATGTACTCATAATTTTGAACTCACTGATAAAGAGATCAAAATATTATTCTGTAATTGTGCAAGCAATGTGCAAATATAAATGAAAATTATGTAAGTAAACTTTTATATAAGACTAAACCAACGGTTTATTATAAAATTTTGGTATATAAGTAAGTACAGGTTGGATAAATGGCAAAGTTAAAACCCAGCGTTACGCTCCAAGGTTATGGTATTTATTCAACTTGGGATAGTAACAGCAAGGCTCTTCCACAAATTGAGCAATTCACTACTGATGTGATTGCTGAAATAGACGTAGAATTTGGGCTGATAGTAAATATCAAAAAAGCAAAAGGTGAAAAACTGCATTTTTGTATTTACCATCCAGACATACCTAACGAAGAGGGGGATGTTATGCCGCCTTTTGAAGGCGTTGAATACGTTAAAGATAACGATTGGCACTTTTATCTTGGCGATACATTGTGGGAGCCTATTGGCAATAAGCTAGGCCCATGGCGAATGACTTTAACGCTTAATAATAAAATAATTGCAGATAAGACATTTAATGTTGAAATGGAAGCACAAAAAACAGAAATTGATTTTTGGAAAAGCCGAGGTTACTAAATAGATTAGCTAACCGTGTAGAATATAAATGACCCCTCGCTAGAGTTAGTTCATTTAACACAGCGGTTAGGTACTTTTCACAATAAAAATCAAGCAACGCTTGCTTACAAAAAAAGCCAATGTAGATTGGCTTTTTGTGAAAATATTTAACTAAAATTTAGTTACCCCAAGGGTTGCTTGCATTAGAACGTTGCTTACGATCACGGGCACGTTGTTTAGTTTCTTTCTTTTCTTTGATACGTTTAGCATCACTAAAACTTAGTTCACAGGGTTCACCTGGTTTATGATCCTCTGGGATCACTCTATCACGAGGAGGAAGCTCGTACTGAACATCGTCTGGCTTAGGTAAGTTTTTAAGGCGGTAAAGGTAAAAGTTGTCTACTTTTTCTTGAGCCCATTGGGTTTTACGCAAAAATTTTACTGCGGATTTAATATCTGGATTATTTTTAAAACAATTAAGCTGCAGGTATGCGTGTAGGAGTTCCCACCCGTATTGCTCAACCAGCTCTTCAACCACTTGTTCTAATTTTACGCCTTGCAGTGGGTTATTACTGAAAAGTTCTTGGTTGCTCATAGGTGTTGCCTCGTTATTTAAATACAAACTGTATTATAAATTTAATAACGAGGCTTTAATAGGGGAAATAGCTTAACGTTGGCAATTAACTACAACACGGCCTCTAATTTTGCCTTCCATTAATAAGTTAGCGTTGTCGATTACATTTTCTAAACTTATCTCAGTTGAAATTTTATCTAAATAATCGGCTTTTACTAAAGTGGCTAATCTATTCCATGCTTCAACTCTATCCGCTTTTGGACGCATTACACTATCAATACCAATTAACGATACACCACGTAAAATAAATGGCGCAACTGATGCAGGTAAATCCATACCTTGGGCAAGGCCACATGCGGTTACAACGCCTCCATATTTGAGCGATGCGCAAATATTAGCAAGCGTATGGCTGCCAACAGAATCAATAGCTGCAGCAAAGCGCTCTTTTTGTAATGGTTTGCCTGGGTTTGAAAGCTCATCTCTGTTAATTATTTCTGTTGCGCCGAGTTCTTTTAAATATTCGATTTGATCAACTCGACCCGTGGCTGCGATGACTTGATAACCAAGTTGATTAAGTAAATATATAGCAAAGCTGCCAACGCCGCCGTTTGCCCCTGTAACTAAAATTTCACCAGCGTCTGGTGTAATGCCTTGCTTTTCAAGTGCTATAACGCTGAGCATAGCGGTATAACCCGCAGTACCAATTTGCATTGCTTGTTTTGGGCTAATAGCAGCAGGTAAGGGAATTAACCAGTCACTATTTAGCGCTGCTTTTTGTGCAAGGCCGCCCCAATGTTTTTCGCCAACACCAAAACCATTTAAAATAACGTTATCGCCATTTTTAAATTCATTGCTGGTGGAGGTTGTAACAGTACCGACTAAATCTATACCTGGCACCATAGGAAAGCTTCTTACTACTGGCCCTTTACCTGTAATTGCTAAGCCGTCTTTATAGTTCAATGTGCTGTACAACACACTTACTGTAGTGTTTTCTTCAGGTAAGTCATTTTCGTTAAGCTGCGATAAAGAAGCGCTATAATTATTATCTTCTTTATTAATAACAATGGCTTTAATTGGGTTATTCATAACATATCCTTTTAGACCGATCGTCTTTTAATTGGTAAATAAAAGTGCATTAAGTTAGTAATGCACGTAAAAACATTTCAGTGTACAACGTAAGCGGTGTGCTTGATTTAGTGAGCTTTGCTCGCATTACTGCGCCTTCCCAACCAATCCAAAAGTACTCACTCATTAATTGTGTATTAACCGTTTTAGCAATTGTGCCTTGCTGTTTAGCTTGGTTTAAACATTTTTCAATTTGTATTTGCCAAGAGGTGTAGCTTTTCATTAATCGATTTTTAAATTCATCGCTTAAGTGATTTAGTTCTTGGTTTAAATTGCCAACTAAGCAACCGCGTTTGTAGTCGTACTTGCTCATGCCTTTAATGGCACTTTGAGTAAAATTGACTATTCGTTCAAGCGGTGGAGTATTTTGTTGCTCAAGGTAATGGCTTAGCTTTACAATAAAGTAACTGTCGTAGGCATCGACTAAAGCAATGCCATAAGCTTCTTTACTTTTAAAGTAATGGTAAAAAGAGCCTTTAGGTACCGAGGCTTTTTTTAATATTGTATCTAACCCTGTAGCACTAAAGCCAAACTCAGTTAACGTTTCTAACCCCGTGCGTATAAGTAACGCTTTAGTATCGGCGTTATCTCTGGCTATTTTGGGTGGACGGCCACGTCTTACGGTTGTTGTATTTTTGTTCATTAAACTATATTAGACCGATCGGCTTTTAATGTGCAAGTATTAAATTCGTTTGTTTAAAAATAATACCGACTTTGTCTGATTATGTAACGCCTACTATTTATGAAATTAAATTTATGTTTGAACTTCACTTATTTTTACTAGTCAATAATTGAGGTTAATACACAAATTGTGCGACTTAGTTAGTTATGATTTTAAATCGATGAGTAGGTTACATATCAGCGTGGTATGACCAGGGGAATTGTTTTAATGTTAATTCATTTTTGCATCAGCAGCTTAGTTAATGTCAAACAATTTAATTGCTTTTGTTATTTGAACTTTACATTTTTATTAACTATTCGTTAATTGTAGATTTCACTTATGCTACAAAATATATAATTAAAAAAGGTGAGGATAATACCGATGAAGAGACAGAAAAGAGATCGTTTAGAAAGAGCTCATTCTCAAGGTTTCAAAGCAGGTTTAGCAGGTCGTTCTAAAGAGCTATGCCCTTATCAACAAATAGATCCAAAATCAGAGTGGTTAGGTGGATGGCGAGAAGCGATAGAAAATCGCAATATGTATAAAACCTAATTTATAAACAAATTAAAGCAAAAAGGCCTCCATATTGGAGGCCTTTTTGTAGGCAGTTTCTCAAAGCGAAACTGTATATAAGTAGATTAAAAAGACGTGGTGTCTTGAAATAACCCTACTTTTAAATCTTTGGCTTCATATATTACGCGGCCATCGACTTCTACTGTTCCATCTGCAACACCCATGAAGAGTTTACGTTTAATTACGCGTTTCATTTCAAGGCGGTACGTTACTTTTTTAGATGTTGGGAGTATTTGGCCAGTAAATTTAACTTCACCTACACCTAAAGCACGGCCAAGACCAGGACCACCTGACCAGCCAAGATAAAAACCGACAAGCTGCCACATCGCGTCAAGGCCTAAACATCCAGGCATCACCGGGTCACCCTTAAAGTGGCAATCAAAAAACCAAAGGCTCGGGTCAATATCAAGCTCAGCGATTATTTCGCCTTTACCGTGGCTTCCACCATCAGCATTTATAGAGGTAATGCGGTCCATCATTAACATGTTATCGCTAGGTAAACGACAATTGCCTTCACCAAACATTTCACCTTGACCACATAAGATCAGTTCTTCTTTTGTATAGCTGTTTTTAGGTTCCATAACTCATTATCTTCGCTTAGAAATTGCCAGTACTTTAGCGTACACTTGTACGCTAAACAACTCGGAGCAGTTAAATATCCACTATATTGCGTATTAAATCATCAATCAAACAATGGCTTGGCTTTTTGCTTTATAAAACCGCGCAATTACAATCAAAAATCATTATAATTACCGCTGTCTTATAACTAGTCTAAAGGAAGTTTATGATCCTTTTTGTTAACTCACTTACTGTGATAGATTTTTCTTACTTATGTAACAAACGCGGCGCCGTTGGCGAAAGCTGGATTGTTGATTTAACTTTGCACGGTAAACTTAATGATGAGTCGATGGTGTTGGACTTTGGATTAGTTAAAAAACAAATTAAAGGCATTATTGATGAATGTATTGATCACCGTTTAGCTATTCCTAATAGCATTAATGGGTCAGTGACAGAATTTGATGAGTATAAAACACTTGATTGTACCTTTGGTGACAACCACCATTTAGCAATGAGTGCACCACATCAAGCCTATTGCATGATTGATGCTAATGAAATTAATGTAGAGTCGGTAACTGCATTTTTAGTTGATACTATTTTGCCTAAGTTGCCTTCAAATATTGAAAAAATAGAGTTAGCACTAAAACCAGAACATAGCCAAAGCTTTTATTACCATTATAGCCATGGTCTTAAAAAGCACGATGGTAACTGTCAACGGATAATTCATGGTCATCGCTCTCAAATAGGTATTAGCCTAGATGGTATTTCTATGCCTCGTTTACAAAAAGAATGGGCTATGCAGTGGGAAGACATATACCTAGCAACAAGTGAAGACCAAATAACATCGGAAAGTTTAAAATATATTACTGCAAAAGCCGATGATGTTTGTTTTGCTTACACATCAGCTCAAGGTTATTTTGAAATGGCAATTAGTGAAGCACGCTGTGATATTTTACCTATTGATACAACCGTTGAATGTATTGCTGATTATATTGCTGGGCAAGTTAAAGCCAAATACCCTGAACAAAATGTAAAAATAACAGCGTATGAAGGGGTTGGCAAAGGAGCAATCAGTTATGCTTAAATCACTTTTATCTACGTTGGTTGTCGCTTTAGTGAGTGTAAATTCGTTTGCTGTTGAACTAAAAGGGCACCTTACTCAAGGCGGTTTAGTGACCGGGAAGTTGAGTGATGCACAGTCTGTTAGTTTAAACGATACACAATTAAAGCTGTCAGAAAATGGTGATTTTGTTTTTGGTTTTGGTCGCGACGCAAAAGCAAATCATACACTTAGCTGGGTTGATGCAAATGGAAAAAAACATACTCAGGAATTAGTGATTACTAAACGTGATTACAACATTGACAAAATTACGGGCGTTGCAAAAAAGTATGTTTCTCCGCCTAAATCGGTAAGCGAGCGTATAAGCAGAGAAGCGGTTGCTGTACGAAAAGCGCGTGCTGTGAATTCAGATCTTACCTTCTTTTTAGACCCTGTATTAAAACCAGCGCAAGGCAGAATATCTGGTGTTTATGGTAGCCAGCGATACTTTAATGGTGAACCACGTCTCCCTCATTTTGGCTTAGATATAGCAAACAAAACAGGTTCTCCGGTGTATGCACCCATTGGTGGCACCGTTGTATTTGCAGAACCTGATTTATATTATTCAGGCGGTACGCTTATTTTAGATCATGGCCATGGAATTACCTCTACTTACATTCATTTAAGTAAGCTAGATGTAAACGTGGGTGATAAAGTTAAACAAGGTAATAAAGTTGCTGAAATTGGTGCAACCGGCCGTGTAACTGGCCCGCATTTAGATTGGCGTTTTAACTGGAAGGGTGAACGCCTAGATCCGGGTTTATTAATGCAAGATACGTTAGCAAACAAAAAGTAGAGACTATGACAGACGTAAATCGCGATGCAATTATTGCTCAGCGTATAAAAGATTCAACTACATCAGTTACAAAAACAGTGTTTCCAGGGCGCACTAATCACCACAACACATTGTTTGGTGGTGATGCATTGGCATGGATGGACGAAGTTGCATTTATTGCTGCTACTCGTTTTTGCCGCAAGCCTTTGGTTACTATTTCGTCTGATAGGGTAGATTTTAAAGAAGCTATTCCTGCAGGTACTTTTGCTGAACTAATAGCTAAAGTAGTGCATGTTGGTAATACGAGTTTAAAAGTAGACGTAGATATACTGTTAGAAACAATGCATAAAGATGATAAACACTCAGCAATAAGTGGTAGTTTTACTTTTGTTGCTGTTGATGATAATCATAGGCCAACCCCCGTAGTATGCGATAAAATGATTAACGGGTTTAAGTAAAAGCCATTAATAATAATAAGCACCTATTAAGGTGCTTATTATTTTATACATAAAGAACACATCATACTCCATTTTATTCTACGATTGTCTTTGCATTAACTGTATTGATAAAATAACTAGTAAACAGGTAATAGTGCTTATTAAAAAGTAAACCCTATATAAATGATTTATAAAAATTAAAGTACCATTGCTGCAATCCAACCGAATATTAATAATGGAATATTAAAGTGTAAAAAGGTTGGCACAACTGAATCCCAAATATGATCATGCAGACCATCAGCGTTTAAACCAGAGGTTGGTCCAAGTGTTGAGTCAGAAGCAGGGGAGCCTGCATCGCCTAAAGCGCCAGCAGTCCCTACAAGTGCAGCGGTTGCCATCACTGAAAAGCCAAGTTCTAAACACAAGGGAACAAATAAAGTTGCAATAATTGGTACCGTTGAAAAAGAACTACCGATTCCCATTGTGATTAGCAAACCAACTAATAAAATTACCGCCGCGGCAATGGGTTTGTTTCCATCAAATAAATTTGCGCCGCTGTTAACTAAGCTTTGTACATCACCCGTCGCTTGCATAACCGATGCAAAGCCTTGGGCCGATATCATAATAAAACCAATCATGGCCATCATGGCAACGCCTTTGCTAAATACGTCGCCATTTTCTTCCCATTTAACAATACCAAATAGGCTAAATATCATGACACCTACCAAGCCGCCAAGTATCATTGAACCACTAATATTTTGTGCAATTAATGAAGTGAGCACAGCTAATAAACCAACCACCATCACTTTTTTAGGATTTTTGATAGGCTCAGCTTTGCTCTGATTATTCATCGTGCTCGCTGTATAATGTCGTTGCTTTTTATACGTGACAAACACAGCAATCAGTAGGCCAATAAACATACCTAACGCAGGAATAAGCATTGCGATGGGAACACTGGTATTTACAATTTCAAGTCCATTATCTATAAGATTTTTATGTAAAATTGAGTATAAATATATCCCACCAAAGCCATATGGCAACACCATGTAAGACGTTGCTAAACCAAATGTTAAAATGCATGCAATAGCGCGTCTATCAAGTTTTAATTTATTAAATACAACTAACAAAGGCGGAATTAAAATAGGGATAAATGCTATGTGAACAGGCACTAAGTTTTGTGAAGAGATAGCGCAGGCTAAAATAATCATCAAAATAAAATAACTCAATAATGTTTGGCTTCCGTCACTCTTGGCGTCAACCTTTGCTAATAGTTTTTCAGCCAATATGCGAGTTAGTCCAGACTTTGATATTGCCACTGCAAACGCGCCTAACATGGCATAGCTCAGTGCAATTTCTGCGCCTGCGGATAAACCTGAATTAAACGCATCTAAACTTTGTTTTATTCCTAAGCCAGCAGTTAATCCTGCCACTATAGCGGATAAAGTCATTGCCACAATCACATTGACACGAACTAAGGTAAGCGCAAGCATTAAAATAACGCCAACAACAACAGCATTCATAGTTTTCTCTATTTTGAACTTTTAATTAATTTTATCAGATCTTTAGCTTGGGTTTTGCGCTCTTTGGTAAATGGTTTGTTAGCATAGCGACTGTTTTCAAACAAATGTTTAAATTCTATTAGCTCTTTAGAGGCGCTTGGCTTTTTCTTTGCCATAAACTCAAGTTGTTGTGATGGACTGAGAGAATCGGTCGATGTAATATTTTTTTTATTTCCCCAATGCAAAATCTCGTTATACGCTTTAACAATGGGTGGCAGTTTAGCCGTTTTTGTTTTTGGCCAGTTTAGGTAAATAAAATAAACAGCAAAACAGAGTGCTGCGGTTATTAATACAAACAACGGAACCAACCAACTTGTTTTATTACCGAATAGCGACTTTAAAAAATCATTTTGTTTTTCTTGATCAAAACCAAGCACCCAGCTTGACCATTGATAATCTAATTGTTCGAGTTCCAGCCTTAACCAGTTTATTGCGGCAATGTTACTTAAGCTGACTAAGCCAAAGTCTAAATTATTTTTAAACTCTTCGTTTAACTCTTGGTTTTGAGAAAGCGATCCATTTAATCGCTCTGGAGCAACAACCGCCGTGGCATCAAAAATAGTCCAGCCTTTATTTTGTAAATAAACCTCTACCCAAGCATGGGCGTCGTATTGGCGAACAGTGAGCGTATTGTTGCCGTTATTATATTCACCACCTAAATAACCACTCACTACACGAGCAGGAATATCTGCAGATCTAAATATATACGCAGCAGCACTGGCATAATGACCGCAAAAGCCACGTTTATTTTCAAATAAAAATTGATCAAGAGTGTTATTGCCCGTCATTGGGGTAGGAGTTAACGTATAGGTGAAATTTTGCTCTACAAAGTAATTAAGTAACGCGTTATAAAATGTTTGTTCATTGCTTACTTGCTGTTTTAACTGCATGGCAAGTTTATTAGTCTTAATATTTTGCTTAAAGCCTAAATAAGTGTACCTGTTTTGCTCAAGCTCATTGAGGGGACTCACTGAAAATTGATAACTTGCTACATTGTATTGCAGACTTTTTGCTTGATAACTTTTTTTTCTGAGCAAACCAAGCGCATTAGCGTCTATATTTTTACTGTTACTGGTTGAATAGGTTAATCCATAAAGCCACTTTTGTGTTGCAGGCTCTGCAATGACTGAATAGTTGGCAATAAGCGTGTTTAGCTCGGTTGCTACATTTTGATTTGATTGTTGATTATTATATTTTAAAAAGTCAGACGTAAGCCATGCATTACCATTAAATTCATCATGAATAATTGCACGCCAATAGTAAGGCGTTTGAGGTGGTTGTTTACTAAACGTTGCTCTAAAAACAAGTTCATCTGAGTTAGATAATTTAGCAATATCAAAAGGGTCGACTTGTTCAGAAAGTCCAGTTTTAGCTAGTTTTGGGCCGGGCAACTGCCAAAAAGCAGGCATTTTTGGTAAAAACAAAAGTAGAAATATGGCCAGCGGTAATGCCATTAATAACAATTTTGAGCTTTGTTTAGCGCTTATTTTTAGATTATGTTTAGACTCAAGTAGTCCAAGAACAGCAAAGTTTAATATATATAAGCCACTTACCGTTAACGTAGTTACTATTGTTTGGCTAAATAAATAAACAGAAGACAAAGAGAAAAACGTCAGTGTGGTTATAACATGATAGTGCTTTTTGTTTTTTGCTTGTAGTAATTTAAATAAACTTGATAACAAAAGCATAGCAACAAATAGTATTACAGTATCGGACATTCCGATTGTAAATACCATTAAGCCCAATGCGCCTGCGGCAAGTATATTTGCCAGCCATGCATTAGGCTTTGCTATGTTTTTTCCTGTTATAAATGCATTCCAAAGGCATAACCCAGCCAAAACACTAATAAATGGAAGCGGCAAGTGGGCTGTAAAAAATATAACTAAGCAGGCGTAAATAAAACATAACGATAAATTAATTACTTTTTCGTTTTTAAGTTCAATCATTATTATCACCTGCAAAAGTACTTAAGCTTTCTAAACATTGTTGCTTATGTGCTTGCCCAGTGTTGATGTTAATTACTGTGTTTGGCAGTTTTAACATGAAAGGGGTGTTGTGTTCAGTGGCTTCACACACTAAATAACATAGCTGACTTAAACGTTGCTCAGTGGCGCCAGTCATTAAATTAAAATCAAATAATGCATTCGTTGTTTTAAAATCAACAAAGTCTTTTACTAATAATTGTTTGGTTTTAGCGTAGTGCTTCCAAGATATTCTGTTTAAGCCCATTTCAGGCTGATGAATTAATAGGTTTTCGAATTCCTCTGTACCGGACTTTTTTGCCATTCCATTTTGTGCGTATTCGTCTTGTGAAGAAATATGCGCATCACTAAGCACATATTCGTGAGCTGGGTAAACATAGGTTTTAGTTTGTATTTGTAAGTAGCTCCACACAGATACCAAACCAAAAGGATAATTACTGGATATTTTAATTCGTTGGAGTTCATAACTGCCCCGGTTTTCATAAGGAAGTGGCAAACTACTACTAATCGACTTATTTGAAATTGTGTCGTAATGAGTATGCGCTTTTAATTCATTGTTGTAGGTAATAGAAACCGACTGACATATAGAGTTACTTTGTAAACTCAATTTTAAAATTGGTTTTTGTGGAGAAAAGCTCGGCAATACTTTATCAAAAGTAACTGTTAACCCTTTTGCGTTGCTGTACCCCATAAAAACAGCCAGTACAATGACTACAAACATTAAATAAGACATTACCAAAATTAAATTATTTTGATAGTTAATACCCATTACAAAATTTAAAATAGCAACAATAACAAAATACCACCCTAAGGAAGACGGCAGTACATAAATTGTATTGTGTTCAAGCGTAATAGAATTTTTAAGGTGTTTGTTTTTTAAAAACTTTTCAAAAATTATCCGTTTAAAAGATGTAAATAAACTGACTCGTTTTGATTTTTTAGCCGGCATAAAGGCTATACCGGAACCGGCACTGCTTGTAACAGCTCTCTTACTTGAGCTTCGCCCGAGTCGCTATGCAATCCCAAACGATGTAGGCAAACACTTGAAAACACCGCCTGCACATCTTCAGGAATTACAAAGTCACGGCCATCTATATATGCCCATGATCTAGCGGCTTTGGCTAATGCAATACTTGCACGAGGAGATAATGAAGCCGCAAATGAATGACTGTTTCTCGTAAAGTTTACCAATTCAATAATGTAATCAACAATCGGTATACTCAGTGTTACATCGTTAATTTGTGCTTGAATTTGTTTTAATTGTTGCTCATCAATTCGCTTAGGTAATTGGCTATAGTCACGTTTTTGTAAATTTAAAATTAAACGTTTTTCTGCTTCTTTTGTTGGAAAGCCCAAGCTAATGCGCATCATAAAACGATCTAATTGTGATTCTGGTAGCGGGTATGTACCTGACTGATAAAGTGGATTTTGGGTAGCAATAACAAAAAATGGTTCGGGGAGGTTATACTTTTTACCATCAACCGTGACTTGTTGTTCTTCCATCGCTTCGAGTAAAGCACTTTGTGTTTTAGGACCGGCACGATTTATTTCATCAGCTAATACAACTTGGCTAAAAATAGGGCCTTTATGAAAAGTAAAACTATGTTCATTACTATTAAAAACATTTGTTCCAAGTATATCTGCAGGTAACAGGTCGCTGGTAAATTGAATACGTTGGTAAGATAAGCCAAGTACAGTAGCTAACCCATGCGACAATGTTGTTTTGCCCATGCCGGGTAAATCTTCAATCAATAAGTGGCCTTGACTAAACAGGCAGGTAAGCGCTAATTTTATCTGCTTTTGTTTTCCAAAAATAACATTTGATAAGTCGTCTATGATCGCGGTAACGGTGCTTTGCATGCTAACCTTTTATTATTCTATGAGTTCGAGACGTTTCATTACTGTGTCTACTTTTTTGGCATTAAAAGGTTTTGCTATAAATCCTTTAGCCCCTAGCTCCCATGTATTTTGTACATTTTCTAAACTGTTATGTCCAGAGCACATAACTACATGAGCGTGAGGGTAGGTTATATTAATAAACTCTAAAATATCAGTCCCATCAGAGTCGGGTAAATCCACATCTAAAAATATAACGTTAGGGGATTTTTTATCGATAACCGGTTTTGCAGAGCTAAAATCGCTACTTTCTAAAATGTCTTCGTAACCCAGCTCGGTTAAAATTTGATTTAGATAATCTCGAATTTCTTTTACATCGTCAATGATAAGGATAGGCTCTAGTGGGCGAACAAATTCCATATGTAAGTTACTTCTTTTAATACTACTCAAGTATTTTAATATTAAGCTAAGGCTTACATAACCTCAAGAATGTTGCACAAAAAATCACTCTATAACCCTACTTTAATCAAACTATATGTGTTTAATGATGGGGGTCTGTTGATCTTGCAAGATTAAATTTCATCAGTCTGTGTGGTATTCAGGCAAGTTAGAGCCTAAGAAGTGTGAGGATTACCCATAAATTGACCATAACACAGGAGTAGTTATCGAGCCCACTAGGATACAAAGCTCGCGCCGTCATTAAACAGCCCCATTTTGAACGATTTTTAATCAGTGAAAAACAACAGACCCTAGACCGCCAGCCAAAAGAGGCTTGGCGATGGTATTTCAATCTTATGCGTTATACCCGCATATGAGTGTGCGTAATATCATTGCTTTTCCACTAAAACGTGCAAAAGTGAGTCCAGCTGAAATAGAGTCTAAAATTGCAAATGCCGCTAAAATTCTTAATTTAACAGATTATTTAGACCGTAAACCGGGCCAGTTATCGGGGGGGCAGCGTCAACGTGTAGCGATAGGGCGTGCAATAGTTAGACAACCATCGGCATTTTTATTTGATGAACAATTATCAAATCTTGACGCTTCATTGCGTGTAAATATGCGTCTTGAAATTTCAGAGCTACATAAAAGCTTAGCTACTACAATGATTTATGTAACACATGATCAAGTTGAAGCAATGACAATGGCCGACAGAATTGCTGTATTTAATGGTGGCATTATTGAGCAAGTCGGCACTCCATTAGAGCTTTATCAACACCCAGTAAATAAATTTGTTGCAGGTTTTATTGGTTCACCAAAAATGAATTTTATTGACGTTCCAAATACCGACACTAACGAAACAACAAGCTTAGGTGTTCGGCCGGAGCACTTTATAATTTCACAAGATGCAGGCACATGGGCAGGTAAAGTTGGAGTAATTGAGCGCTTAGGATCAGAAAGTTTTTTACACGTAACACTGACAAATGTCACCACTGTAACAGTTAAAGCCGATGGTGATTGTCCGCTACAATACGGCGATTCGGTATTTTTAACTGCACAAAAAAATAAAGTGCACACGTTTGATACTAATGGGAATACTATAAAAGTTAACAACTAAATTGTAGGCTTACCAATGCCTTCTACTATGAATATAGTATAAGGCATCCGTTATTTCATATTATTGACTTCGGCATTATATAAATAAATGATATATTTATATTAAAGTCGTAGGTTTAAGCCTTTAAATTATAAAAATAAATGTTATTCCTTAAATAAAAGAGGTTTAAGTGGCAAAGTTATCGAACACAGAAATTAGAAGGCTCGATGATGCAGCAAGAGCAGGGTGGTTGTATTACGTTGCGGGAAAAACCCAAGATGAAATAGCAAAAAAGCTTAATGTATCGCGTCAATCAGCACAACGAATGGTGGCTTTATCAGTTAGCCAAGGATTAATAAAAGTAAGACTTGATCATCCCATTGCCAAATGCATGGATTTAGCGCAAAAATTAAAAAGTCGATTTGGTTTAGTTTCGTGTGAAGTTGTACCAAGCGATCCTTCAGAGCCTTCGTCGACTGTCGGCTTGGCACAAGCTGGCGCAGCAGAAATACAACGTCATTTGAAATCAGAAACACCTAAAGTATTAGCGATGGGAACCGGCAGAGTTTTGCGAGCTGTTGTTGATGAACTACCAACACTTGATTGCCCACAACATAAAATAGTTGCTATGTTAGGTAACATGGCGTTAGATGGTTCTGCTTCGCCTTATGATGTTGTGGTAAGAATGGCCGAACACACTAATGCAAAACATTATCCGATGCCACTACCAGTTTTACCGCGTAGTATTGAAGAAAAAAACCAGCTCCATGCACAACATAATATAACAGCCAATTTAAAACTCGCGAAAAATGCAGACGTAACCTTTGTTGGTATTGGTAGCTTAGGTGAAAAGTCACCATTACATATAGATGGGTTTGTTGACGCAGAAGAATTAAAAGAACTGCAAGGCTTAGGTGCCGTTGGGGAAATGATAAGTTGGGTTTACGATAAAAATGGTCAATTACTAGATTGCACTGTAAACCAACGCGTTGCCAGTACGCCATTAGTAACCAATGAAAACAAACAAATTTATGCTATAGCTGCAGGTGAAGAAAAAGTGTTGGCAATATTAGGTGCAGTGAGATCTAATATGATTAGTGGTTTAATAACGAACGAATACACAGCAGAACGCTTACTTAGTATTGATTAAACAATTAATACATACGCTATTTATTTAAAAAGATTTAAGTTAAATAAAACCATATAATGTCCGATACCGTCTAGTATTGGACATAGTAAGAGTGCAATTATGCGCTCTTTCTATTTAATACATTACTACCTATAATTTATATTATGTTAAATAAGATAAATTACTTAGTTAGTAAGGTAAAGTACTTACCTATTTAACGTATATAACGCTCTATTTAACTATAATTTGGTTCAAGTGGTGATTAGCGGTATCCAATATACCGCTAACCTTAATGAGTTTTTAGTTACACCCTAGCTCGTTTGATAAATCAAATAAAGATGACTCTATCGTTTGCGCCTGATTAATCGTTAAATTAGGTAAAACATTAATGCCAGTTCTACTTTCAACTTCATCAATACTGACTTGGGTATTACAGAAATTGTCTCTGCGGCCTGCACTCTGCTGCATAATAAATGCTGATACTTTAATAGTGCTTCCAGATTGTTTCATTACGATTTTAAAATAACCACTGGGTATTGTGTGGTTTTCGTTAGCACGTGGTAAATCTGCAAAGTAATATTCGTACATTGGGCCTGTTACTACATAAAGGTTATTATCATCGTCAACATGATTTCTTACAGCGGTTTCAAGCCTAACCCATGGACCTTGGTTTAATGCAGTAGATTGAGGTGTGATATTAGAAAGCAAATTTGTTAAACGCCAATCGGCTGTATTACTAAATGATGCTAATGGAACCTGATGGCCTCGGTCGGTATTAATTGTTGCGTATGCATCTGTGTAATCACTGGGTTCAAGTGTGTAATGTGAATATAAATCTGGGTCTGCTTTCCAACTTCTTGATCTTGATGGGCCACTCATTGTATCGGGTGTAATTTGGTATGCTACCCAGTCTGCAAATTTGGTATAACGATTATTTTTTAAAGTATAAATACTACGTTCAATCGTTTTGCCGTTATTTAATCCTGTTGGACAACCTTTTAAACAATTAGCAGCATTGGCTGTTAAAGCGATAAATAAGCTTGATACGGTTAATGATATTTTTAATAATGCTTTCATTGTTGTTTTATCCTGTATAAATGAGGATAAAAAACTAACAAGCCTTTGTTACAGATATATTTAAATTTATAAATATATTCAATAATTTAAATAGAAATCATGCATTTAAGACTTAATCATTATGTTTTAATGTTAAAACTTTAGTTCTATTTAATCGCTTAATAAAAATACGCTAAGCCCCCCTATTAATATTTATTAACGTGTTTGACTTAGATCTTAATTTACAAACAAAAAAACGCAGGCAAATGCCTGCGTTTTGTCATTACATAAAATATAATTAATGCAGTGCGGCTGTAAATGGGATGCTTTTACAAATTTCAGCTTCAGCAATTAGTAATTCTTCCAAGCGTACGTCTACTTCTTCTTTATCAAAGTATTCGTAAGCTAATTCAACAAAAAGGTTTTTATGTTTTTCTTCTGATTTAGCAATGGCTACATAAAAATCTTTTTCTTTACCAGCTGGTAATGCTTGGGCAACTAATGAAAAGCGTTCATGCCCACGAGCTTCAATTACGCCGCCCACTAATAACCTATCCATTAAAAACCCATCACGACCGTGTCTAAATAAAGCGCGAATTTGTTTTATATATGGGTCTTTATGGTCATCACCTAGTGTTGTATCGCGTTCAGTTAACAGTTTAAGTACTTGTTTAAAATGAATTAGTTCTTCAAGCGCTAGGTCTGTCATCGCTTTAACAAGTTTGCGTTTGTCTGGATAATGCGAAAGCATTGAAATAGCCATGCCCGATGCTTTTTTTTCTGCAGCAGCGTGATCTTGTAAAAAGGTATTAAAGTCGGCAAGTACCGCTTTGGTCCATTCAAATGGAGTATGGTATTTTAATTCAAACATAATAAGTACTACTTAAAAAATAATGCGAGGATTTTAGCGTATTTTGTATTAAAAATCTTGATGGAGTCGCTAAAATTAAATCTGATAAGGCAAATGTTTATCTATACGCCCTTTCGCTGTCGACTCTATTTTTAAGGCGTGCTTTATATCATTCCACGCAGTGACTTTTCCGCCCATATTCATTTTTTCAAAACCTGTTTTATCGCTTGTTAATTCTAAAAAATCACACAGTGCTTTATAACTTGCAGGTTTAGCTATATCAATGGATAGAAAATCTTGTGGGCGGTGTTTGAAGTAACGTTGAGCTGATTCAAAATGACTGGTGTAACAATTTTCTAAATAACTATCATCGTTAATTTTTTGAAACGACAATTCACTAAAAGTGTTTAAATAACAGCGCTTTATATGAATGTTAAAACCACCATCGGCGCGCGTTAAATTAGTATGCATACGCGTTAAAAGCTGTTTAATAGAAGGCAACCACGCACTTAGTTCGCGCTCTAGGTAAATAAATTTAGAATCTGGGTAGTGCTTATCAAGTACTTGGTAGTCGTTAAATATGGGGGTGTCGGCGATCGCCGTTGCATTTTTAAAACACGTCTGTGTGTAGGCAGTATGCGCCGTTGCAATACTCAGTTCTAAAAACGCATGGCACACACTTGTTGTGCCAGTACGCGGAAGGCCGATTATAAATAGTTTACTCATTTAGCTATTACGGGTAACAAGCAGTATAAATGCGCTAATAACCATGACTAAAAATGTGGCTACAGCACCTATTTGACGATACTTTAATTTTGCCTCTACTATGCCTAAATTATGAAACACGCGCCCTATTAACAGCGCGGCACCCAATATGTTGCAGTAATGGCTAGCGAGGCCTTGGTATTCTGCTAAAAAAAGCAAAATAATTGTAAAAGGTACATATTCCATAAAATTTGCATGAGCGCGAACTGCACGCTGTAGTTTAACATTACCGTTATCACCGAGTGATATTTGCTCTTTTTTACGCACTTTAATTACATTAAAGCTCAGGTAAATGTAATAAAACGCAAGCAAAGCTGCATAAGTTGAAATGATCACAGTGTATTCCTGTCATTTATTATTTGAATATTACATTAGCCGTTAGGCACGTAATTTTAATTTGGGATAATAACATATATTTTGATAAGCATTATCAGAAGTTTAGTGATCAACTATGCTAATGTAGTTAAATAGATTTTAAGCTCACATAAGGATTTTATGTTTGTACCTCGTAAAGTAGCCGATGGTTATCGTGAAATGATAAACAGTATTGGTTTTTATCCCTCGTTATTTTCGATTGGGTTTTTACTGTTTGCCATTATTACCATGTCGCTTGAATATGTAGCGCCGGTTGAACAAATAAAATCATTTATTTCAGTGGTTTTAGTTGATAGCGCTGAAAACGCACGTACTATTTTAAGTACCCTTGCGGGCAGCATAATATCGCTTACCGTGTTTAGTTTTTCTATGGTGATGGTGGTTTTAAACTCCGCCAGTGCAAGTTTATCGCCACGTGTTGTGCCTGGACTTATTACTCGTAAGTCTCACCAAATGGTGCTTGGTTTTTATTTAGGTAGCATAATTTACTCAATTATTATGCTTATTAATATTAATAAGCTTGAAGGTGGCGATACAGCCATCCCCTCTTTGGGGGTTTTATTTGCGCTGGTATTTGGTTTGATATCGCTTGGGTTGTTTGTATTTTTTATCCACTCTATTTCTAAAGCAATACAGGTTGATAACGTATTAAATGGCTTATTTAGACAAACTAAAACAGAGATAAAAAGCATACAAACTAGGCAAGCAGAGTGTCCTTTTAATGACTTTCCAGATTTTACGCAGTGGCATTCAATTAAAAGTACAACAGAAGGTTATTACAAAGGCGTTCACACCGACAAACTGTGTGCGCTTTTAGAGCAAGAAAACATCCGTATCTATATCTCTGTAAATCAAGGTTACTTTACAGTTAAAGGGTATCCGTTTTTAAAATGTGATAAAGACATATCAGCCGATGAAGCGCTAATAGCTAAAATTTTAGACTGCTTTATTTTTTATATAGAAGAGTATATTAGCGATCATTATCGTTATGGCTTAACGCAAATTTCTGAAATAGCGGTTAAAGCAATGAGCCCAGGGATAAACGATCCGGGTACTGCGGTTAAATCTATTGATATGCTGAGTATTTTGCTTATTAAGCGCCTTGAAATAAGCGACATAAATTACTCGTTTAAGCACACCGATAACGAACCGCTGTTATTTATACACGAAACAAGTTTTGATGAGCTATTACACGATAATTTTACGCCACTGCGTAATTACGCTAAAAGCGATGCTTATGTAATGACTAACGTACTTGAAGCGTTTAAAAACATTTTGTTTGTGGCTCATGACGATGAAGATGCGCGCAATAGTTTGTTTAACTATTTAAACGCCATAGTCGATGACATTAATGAGCAAGTGACGAATGAGTACGACAGGCGCGAAATTAAAAATATGCTTAATTCTATTACCCGAATAAGTGAGCAACAAGGTGAGGAATTAGTGGCGCGTTTTGAGCGCCACAAAGATTAATCACAATTTTAGTGACCATTAATATAGTTACTCTATAAAATATACTGCATAGCTTGAAGCAGTCACTTTTATTTCTCCAGCATGGTAGGCATCGGGTACAAAGTTACCTGGTGTACTATCTGCTTTCATCATTGTTTGCTCGGCGCGAATATAAGGCTGAGATGGTACATTCATTGGGCTAAGCGAAGCTGTATAAAGCCCTTTAAGCTCCACCCCGTAATCTTCACTAAACTCTTTTGCTGCATCGCGAGCATCTTTAATAGCAAGCTTTTGCGCTTTTTTATGAAGCTCGTTGTAATTACTTGCTAAAAATTGTGTGTGATTAATTTCGTTAATACCGTTGTTTACTAAGCTTTGTAATAGCTCTGGATATTTTTTTAAATCACTTAGTTTTAAAGTAAGTGTGCGCGACACTCTAAAGCCTTTGAATTCTTGCAACCCCGATGTGCGGTTATACTGGCTTTCACGATTTATTGAAATATGACCTGCATTAATATCCCCTTCCTTTACACCCACTTCTTTAACGAGCTTAATTGCTTTAGCCATTGCGGTATCTGTTCTGTTTTTAGCTGCAATTAGGTTTTTATCAATTTCGGTAATACCAACACTTAGTTGAACATAGTCAGGCATTGTTGTTAAGGTTGCTTCACCTTTAACATAAATATGAGGGGCGTTTGGTGTTGATGCCGCAAGCGTATTAAAGCTAACAGCTGTTAAAGCAAATGCGCTGCCTAAAAAGAGTGTGAGTGATTTCATAGCGTTATCCATTGTATTTAATTAGCTCTATTAAAGAGCCTACGTGGTTAACAAAAAATGAACAAGCACAAAAAAACAGGCAATTGCCTGTTTTTTGTTATTAGCTGTAACTTAACGTACAGCCTGAGTTACTTTAAATTATGACTACCGTAATTAAACACTGCAACGTTTGTAGTTGCGGTATTTTGGCAACCAGTAATTTTTATCTATTGCTGCCCAAAGAGCATCGTCAGAAATTTCTAATGCTACGCCCTCTTCTATCGCTTTTTTAGCAATAGCAAATGCAATACGTTTACTTAGCGTTTCAATTTCTGTTAGCGCAGGTAGTAAACTACCTTTTCCGCTGTTTGCACGCGGTGAAGACTCAGCAAGCATTTCACTCGATACGCTAAGCATAGCATCGGTAATACGTGTCGCTTTAGCAGCAATAACGCCTAAACCAATACCAGGGAAAATATAACTATTGTTACACTGTGGGATAGGGTAAGTTTCACCATTGTATTGAACAGGATCAAACGGGCTTCCTGTTGCAACTAATGCTTTCCCATCGGTCCATTTAATTACATCTTCCGGGTGTGCTTCTACCTGCTTAGAGGGATTACTTAATGGGAAAATTATAGGTTGTTCACACGTTGAATGCATTGCGCGTATTACTTGCTCTGTAAACAAACCTGGCTGACCCGATACACCAATTAATATATCTGGTTTTGCACAGTGCATTACATCCAGTAACGACGCATATTCACCGCTGTAAGTCCAATCACTTAACGCATTAGTTGGCTGTGCTAAAGCTTGTTGGAAATCTCGCAAACCTTCCATTCCATTAGTTAATAAACCAAAACGGTCCACCATAAATACTTGGCTACGTGCTTGCTCCTCAGAGATACCTTCAAACACCATTTGGCTAATAATTTGCTCTGCAATACCACAACCGGCAGAGCCTGCCCCAACAAACACCACTTTTTGTTGGCTTAATGTTGAGCCTTTAACACGACAGGCGGCTAATAAAGAGCCAACCGTGACTGACGCTGTGCCTTGAATGTCGTCATTGAAGCTACAAATTTCTTCACGGTAGCGCTTAAGAAGTGGCATTGCATTAGGCTGTGCAAAATCTTCAAACTGAAGTAAAACATTTGGCCAACGGCGTTTTACCGCTTTGATGAATAGATCTAAAAACTCATCGTACTCGTCTTGCGCAATACGCTTATGGCGTGCGCCCATGTACATTGGGTCGTTTAACAGTTTTTCGTTATTGGTACCTACATCAAGCATTACAGGTAAGGTGTATGCTGGGCTAATACCCCCACATGCGGTGTAAAGCGATAATTTACCAATAGGAATACCCATGCCACCAATACCTTGATCGCCTAAGCCTAAAATACGCTCACCATCAGTTACCACTATTACTTTTACTTTACCTTTTGTCGCATTACGTAAAATATCGTCAATTTGAAAGCGGTCTTCATACGAAATAAACAAACCGCGTGCGCTACGGTAAATATCGGAGAACTTTTCACAGGCATCACCCACGGTAGGGGTGTAAATAATTGGCATCATTTCTTCAAGGTGATCGCGCACTAGGCGGTAATAAAGCGTTTCGTTGTTATCTTGAATTGCACGTAAATATATGTGCTTATTAAGATTGTCGGTAAAGCTTGAATATTGTTGATAACAACGCTCAACTTGCTCTTCAATTGTTTCAAAGCGTGGAGGAAGTAAACCTGCAAGGTTAAAGTTTTCGCGCTCTTTTTTACTAAATGCACTGCCCTTATTCAGTAAAGGCGTTTCAATAAGGCCAGGGCCAGAGTGATGAATATATAGGTAATTAGGATCAGTATTTGTTGTCATATTTCCAGGCTTTAATGGAGTCTTAAGTTATGATCTGTCATTATCAATGCTCAGAATTTAAATGCAATGAACATAGTACTTGTCAGACCATTGAGAATACAAACACGCACATAGGTCGTGTTTGTATTATACATAATTTAAAATTTGAAAGTGGCGTTATTATCAGATAAATCAGAGAGCGCAATGCCTTCGCGGCGCGGATCTGCTGCACCATACAGCTTATTATTTTTTACTTCTACGCCATGCAAACCTGAGTTTAGATCTAACACACGTACTTTATGACCTCGAGCAGAAAGTGCTGGTTCAAGTGATTCAATAACGGTGCCTTTTTCAAGACTGGTGTAGTCATTACGATTAGTCGTACGCGGCAGGTTTATTGCCTCTTGCACAGATAAGTTCCAATCTAGAACGCCAACAACGACTTGAGCAACGTAATCAATAATACGGCTACCACCAGGAGATCCTACAACTAAACGTAAGCTGCCATCTTCATTAAACACCATAACAGGTGACATAGAGCTGCGCGGTCGTTTGCCTGGCTCTACACGGTTAGCAACTAATTTACCGTTTTTACGAGGTGAAAGTGAGAAGTCAGTGAGTTGGTTATTTAAAATATATCCATTAACCATCACCGTTGAGCCAAATGCCATTTCAATTGAGCTGGTCATTGATACCGCATTACCAAAGCTATCAACAATAGATACATGCGATGTAGAAGGCAGTTCATACGAATCATCTTGTGCGTAACTTAAAAAATTAACAGGGTTGCCAGCAACCGCATGCTGATCTTTTTCGGTTATGAGTTTTGCACGTGATTTAATATAGTTTTTGTTTAATAATTCTTGTGTAGGTACCTGAGTAAAATCTGGGTCACCCATATATACATTCCTATCGGCAAACGCAATGCGTGACGCTTGGCTAAAGTAATGAACAGCCTGTTCGCTATTAGGTGTTAGAGCTGAAATATTTGTATGCTCTAGTAAACCTAACATTTGCAAAACAGCCACACCACCACTACTAGGTGGTGCCATAGAACACACATTGTATACGCGGTATTTTATACATACCGCGTCACGCTCTTTGCTTTTATAATGTGCTAGGTCTTGCTGCGTTAATGTGCCGGGTGCGATTTTTGATTTTTGCACTGCTTTAACTATTTGTTTAGCATTTTCGCCTTTATAAAACGCATCTATTCCTTTATGAGCGATGGCTTTGTATAAATCAGCAAGCGGCTGGTTTTTTTTTACGGTACCGGCCTCAATGAGTTTACCATTTGGGTAAAAGTACTCATTTATCACTGGCATACTCATAACACCTGGATTTAGCTGGCGAGCTAACAAACCATGTAATCGAGGCGATACAACAAACCCTTGTTCAGCAAGTTCAATAGCCGGTTTAAATAGCTCATCCCAAGGCAATACACCATATTGCTTATGCGCATTAGCGAAGGCATGTAACACGCCTGGCACACCTACAGAACGTCCGCCAACAACGGCTTCAATCCATTTAACCGCTTTACCATGTTTATTTAAAAATAAGTTCTCATCAGCATTTTTAGGGGCCGTTTCTCGTCCATCAAAGCTGGTTAACTTATTATTTGATTTGTTGTAGTACATCATAAATGTACCGCCACCAATACCCGATGATTGTGGCTCAACAAGCGTTAAAATAAGTTGAGTGGCGATTGCTGCATCAACGGCACTGCCGCCTTTTGCTAATATTTCCCTCCCCGCTTGTGACGCATACGGATTGGCTGCTGCCACCATATATTTATCACCTTTAACAATTTGCTTAGCATTGATTGAGGTAGTGGCTTCTGGTTCACGAACTTCTACTTTTGTGGGTTCTTTTGACAGTACCGGCAAAGACAATACACCTAAGCCAATAGCAAATAATGAGTTAAGTTTAAAATGCATAAAAAATACTAAAAACACTTAATTACAATGGGTAATTGGCATCTTAAAGTTAAACAGGCACAATATGCAAAAATTAATACTAAAAAAATACAATAAAATGCTTAATTTACCTATTCAGCCTCGTTATATTTTACCGCCCCTTTGCCTGATACTTTTTAGCACTATTTTTGCTGCATTTGATTTAAATTATTTACTTGAATTTAACCGCAACTTAGTTGAACAAGGTGAAGTATGGCGAGTGTTCACCAGCCAGTTTGTGCACGCTAATTGGGCACATTTAGGTTTAAATTGCGGGGGGATATTTCTAATTTGGCTATTGCACGGCGAATATACGACACCTACACATTATACCACTAATATATGTTTGCTTGCTCTTTGGTGTGGACTCGGTGTTTATTGGTTTTGCCCTAATATACATATTTATACAGGGCTAAGCGCCCTACTTCACGGTGTAATTATTTGGGGGGCAGTGAAAGATGTCACGTTGGGGCTTAAGTCGGGTTATTTGTTGTTTATAGGTGTATGGATAAAAATAGCGTTTGAGCAATTTAGCGGCCCAAATGCCGACATAGGTCAGTTAATTAACTCAACTGTTGCAATAGATGCACATTTAATAGGCGCTATAGGCGGCACACTGCTTGGCATACCTTTGTCGATTACGTACTTAAAAAATAACGATTAAGCTTTCCAATATTAATAAAAACGCCGCGTTAGTAAACGCGGCGTTTTTTTATACTTAAATTTAAAAATTTAAGATTAAAGCGTTTCTTTAAATAGCTTATAAATACGGCGGTATTCATCTAACCAACTTGAAGGCTGCACAAAACCATGCGGTTCAACGGGGAAGATAGCCGTTTCAAAGTTTTCTTTTTCAAGCTCAATTAAGCGCTGTACTAAACGCACTGAGTCTTGAAAAAATACGTTATCGTCTACCATTGGTGCATTTATTAATAACGGCTTATTTAACCCTTCAGCAAAGTAAATAGGTGAGCTGCGCTCGTATGCAATGGGATCCACATCTGGGTGGTTTAATATATTACCCGTATATGCTGTATTATAGTGCGCCCAATCGGTTACCGGGCGAAGCGCTGCACCTGATTGAAATAACTCTGGTGCCGTAAATAACGCCATAAAGGTCATAAAGCCACCATAAGACCCGCCATACGTGCCTACTGCCTTAGTATCCACGTTAGCATTTTCAGCCATCCATTTAACACCATCCGCTAAATCTTGTGTTTCTGGCGTGCCCATTTGGCGATAAATTGCTGTACGCCAGTCGCGTCCATACCCTTTAGATGCGCGATAATCCATATCCATTACCACGTAACCTTCATCAGCCAATAATGAATGAAACATAAACTCTCTAAAGTAAACAGACCAACCCATGTGTGAGTTTTGTAAATACCCTGCACCGTGGTTAAAAATAACCGCTTTACGGGTTTTACTACTTTCGCCTTCTACGTAATCAGCTGGGTAGTATACCTTGGCATATATTGGCGCATCTGTATGGCTTGATGGCACTGCAACTATTTTAGGTGCTGTTAATTTTTTAGCTAAAAACGCGTTAGATACCGTATTAGTTAAACGTGTTGCCGTCGCATTAGCTTTAGCATCTGTTACATATAGCTCAGCAGGCATGGTAATTTTAGAGTGTACTAGCAATAATTTACTTTCATCTGGGCTTAACGTGTAGTCGGTCATGCCATTTAAATCAGTAATTTTTTCACTTACAGCTGTTTGTGGATTTACACGAAAAATTTCGTATAAGCCTGGGTGTTCAACATTGGCTTTGTAATAAATAGCAGAATCGTCGCTTGTAACTGTTGGGTTTGATACCTCAAACTGACCTTGAGTTATCGCAACGGCTTTACCGTTTAATGGTTTTTTATAAAGTTGGCTGTAACCTGACTCTTCTGAAAGGTAATAAAGAGTATTTGTGTTATTCAACCAGCCAAAATTATTAAATGCATAAGCAATCCATGCATCGTCATGTAAACGATGCTGCGACACGAGTTTATTGTTTTCAAAATCTACGGTCGCAATCCAACGATCTTTGTTGTCCCACGCTTCAAGCATAATAGCAACTTGCGAACCATCGTTATTCCAAACTATTGGGCTTTGTCCTAATCCCCAATTTGTGATCAAATTAATAGCGCGTGGTGAGTTCTTTGATTCGTAGGTTTTGCCTAGTCGTGCATAATTTTCTTTTTTGACACTGGCTAATACATCTTCATCAAAACCTGGCAGCGAATCAAACGCTAGTGTGTTTTGTGTTTTATCATTTAAATTAATATATATAACTTGCGATGTTTCTTCTTTTGCATCAGCTATGCGACGGCGAACTTTTTTAGGTGCTATGGTGGCGTCGTCAGTAACATAATGTGGCATTATATCGGTGTCACTGCGCCAGCTAGATTGCTTTTTCACAACCACCAATAACGCATCACCGTTTGGCGAAAGTTCTACGTTATCAACTTTATTACCTTTGCCTAAATAGTAACTTGTATTTGCTACAGATGTATTTTGTTCGTTTATTTTCGCGTTACGTGCGTGTTGGTCTTTTTTATTTTTGTGTTCAAGAGCAATGTATTCAATAAGCTTATGCTGCTCTTTTGCAATGTACGAACTTGGCTCGCTAATTCCTTTTGGTTTATCAGCAAGTTTTAGGTTAGCAATTTCTTGTGTTAACCCCGTTACTAAATCGACTTTAAAAAACACATTCCCTTGACGATAAGCCAATGTGCCATCATTTAAAAACTGTGGATTAGATTCATTAACCGAGCTATGGGTTACTTGGCGAATTGTGTCAGTTTTAATGTTTTTTACAAACACATTGCCTTTAAACACGTAGGCTTGCATTGCTTTATTGTTTGAATAAACCGCGTTTCTAGCACCCAGTGTATGTAGCTTACTCAATGCGACTTGTTCAGCTGTTTGCGACGTTAATGACTGGCTAAATAAGTCACGTAATGTGCTACCTTGTTGCTTTTGAGCATAAATAATTGTTGCTGAATCAGTACCCCAAAAAGCATTTTGAGGTTGGTTACCTATCCAATCAGGATCAGCCATTGCTTGTTTTAATGTAATTTTTTCAGAGCCAACATCGGCAGGTGTACTTACCACCGCCTCAACTTTATTTGTTGCCGAAATATTATTTTTAGATGATGTGTTTGCAGTTGCACTACAACCGGCAAGCATAACACTTGAGGCAACAGCCAATGCGACTAACGTTTTAGATGAGGAAAAATTAAAGATCATAGTGCTTCTATACCGTTATTATAATTAACGCGTATTTAAGCAGAAGCACCAAAGTTAATGCAATTTTTTAAGATAAATAGCCAATTAACAGGGTAAAGCTCAGTTTACTTAAGCCTTAATTATTTAATCACTAAATCTAGCCATACCAGGCGATGATCGCTTGATGCACTTCTATCTTTAATTAAGCGATATTGTTCGCTCGATTCAACCGGCCAAAATACCCCGCCATCTTTTATTTCTAACCCATAAGTCGATGGTAATACATAATCAACACGGGCCTGCCAATTGGCAGTAAAGCGTTTTGCATAGGAAAATTCATATTGCTGCTTAGCACCTTCACTTTGAGGTAAAAAACGGGCATTGATTAATGGATTATTAACTAATTGATCGGTTGTTTCTAAACGCGCTTTGTCACCTTCTGGTGCTGCATTTAAATCACCCAAAATAACAAAACGAGACTGCGTCTCTAGCCCGCCTTTTTGTCCATTATCGTCGTATAAATAGTTAGCATTTGCTACGTAGTCGGCAATTAATCTAATTTCGTCATGGTTACGTTTGCCATTTCTATCTTCTTCGCCATCAAACACCGGAGGCGTAGGATGCGACGCTAATATATGCACTGCTTTGTTTTCAATAACAACCGGGACATCCCAAAACGATTTAGAACTTAACCTAAGAGCTTGCCACTCTTGAGCGCTATACCAATTCTCACCTGTTTTTGGCATTAACGGCATGTGGGCATTAGGCATATCTTTGTATTTAAAGGTTTGAAGAGTTCTAATTTTGTCAAAATCGATTGGGTATTTAGATAGTATGGCCATCCCATAATGCCCTTCAAAAAAGCCAAAGCCTTGGGCATCACCCATTACTTTACTTTTTTTACCATCGTTATCTAGGTCAAACTCTGTCGCAAGGCCCGTATTAACGGGTGCTATATAAGAATAAGGGTAATCAATGGCGGTTTGCTGGTTTTGGCCTACGTTTAAGTAATGTGTTTTAAAGTAATCAATACCTTGTTCTTTAGGAACAAAGTCAAACTCGTTCAGTAAAATAATATCTGGGCGAACGCGCTGGATAATTTCTGCAATATTTTTAATCTGTTGTGTGTTTGAGGTAAGAGCTTTGACTAAGGCATCACTTTTAATAGGCTCGCCTTTGGCAGTGTAATTTGTAGCATCCATACTGACATTGAATGTGGCGACACGAATAGACTCTGTTGCATGAATATTGACACTCAAAAACGTGGCGACTAACGCGCCATAAATTAGTTTAGATTTCATTTAAACACTCACCTTTGAAATAATTAGTTTTATTATTTCATAATGTAGTGCGTTTTTGTTTTTTTACAGACAAAAAATGCCGAGTAAACTCAGCATTTTTTAATTAAGGTGCAATTTAATTTTGGCTCGAGGTATTTATAACTTACAGTTCTGAGTAAATGCGGCATAAAGCGTCTTGCTTATTTAACTGAGAAAAGGCTTTTCCGTCCTGCTCAAGGCCCCTAGCCTAAAATTAGTTTTTCTGCCGTATTTAAAATTCCCGGGTAATCGTGCTCTGGTAAATAATCAGTTAATTGACTTAACTTATCTGACAGGTCATTCATATTGTGAGCCGATACATTAATATGACCCATTTTACGACCTGGCTTCGCCGCTTTACCGTACCAATGGCTTGTTACGTCAGGTAATGTAAGTACCTCAGCAGGGATGCTTGCTTGGCCAAGCACATTGATCATAGCCGTAATATGTTTAAGCTCAGTATTACCAAGTGGTAAACCTGCAACGGCACGCATATGATTTTCAAATTGCGAACAATGACAACCTTGCTGAGTCCAATGACCTGAATTATGGACTCGCGGTGCAATTTCATTAACTAATAGTGTGCCCATTACATCAAAAAACTCTATGGCCAATACACCCACATAGTTAAGCTCGTTAGCAATTTTAGTAAATGCGTCGTTTGCTTGTGCTTCTACCTGTTTATTATTTTTACCAGCAACAGAAAGCGTTAGCACACCGTTGGTATGCTCGTTTTCTGTTAACGGATAAATAGCAACATTACCGTGTTTATCTCGCGCACCAATAATAGAGACTTCTCGATCAAACGGGATCATTTTTTCTGCAATAATTGTGTGCGGCGCATCCTGTGACCCTGATGCTATAAAATCAGCCATTTCTGACCAAATTTGTTCTATTTGATCATCTGATTTTAATCGCCATTGCCCTTTACCGTCGTAGCCTGCTTGGCAGGTTTTTATCACAAGTGGCATACCTAGGTTTTTAGCAGCAAGTTCTAAATGTACTTTTTCAGTAATTAGCTGATAAGGCGCACATTCAACCCCTGTTTTATTAAGTAACGCTTTTTCAAGCGCACGGTCACCACCTGTTTTAATTGCGGCTTTACCCGGATAAAACTTGTTGCTATTACAGCATAGCGTTAAAACATCATCAGGAATGTGCTCAAATTCAGCCGTGATTGCATCAGCTGATTCAATAGCTTGTTCAAGCGTAGTTGTATACACTTCGCCCGTTAGCGGGTGAACAATTTTTTGGCTGCCAACATCGTAAGCAACTACATTCAAATTAAGTGGTGCGCCTGCAAGGCTCATCATACGTGCAAGTTGTCCTGCACCTAAAATTAAAATATTCATCGTTACTCAGCAGGATTTGGGTTAGCTAATATTGTGTCGGTTTGATTTTTACGAAATGCTTCGATTTTTTCAAAAATCTCAGGGTTATAGCACCCTAAAATTTGCGCAGCTAACAAACCTGCGTTTGCAGCGCCAGGCTCACCAATGGCCAAAGTCCCTACTGCAACGCCTTTAGGCATTTGACAAATCGAAAGTAGCGAGTCAACGCCATTAAGCGCTTTAGACTTTACCGGCACGCCTAAAACAGGAACTGATGTAAAAGCAGCCGCCATACCCGGTAGGTGAGCAGCGCCACCTGCGCCTGCAATAATAACTTTGATGCCGCGTTCTGCAGCTGAGCTTGCATAATCAGCAAGTAATTGAGGAGTGCGATGTGCAGATACAACTTTGGTTTCGTACTTAATACCAAACTGCTCTAGCATAAGCGCAGCGTGTTCCATGGTTGGCCAATCTGATTTAGAACCCATAATAATGCCAACAGTCATAAATACTCCTCAGTGATGTATTTTAAAATAGCGGACTTATGTCCGGTTTTAGGCGGGTATTATACCCAAACACGTTTAATTTGCGAGGTTCGAATGATATTAACGGCTAATTTTTTATAAATAATAAAAATAAAACAAAAATAAAAAAAGCCATGTTAAACATGGCTTTTTAAATTCTGTAATTACAAAGTAACTAGGCTTCTTTACTTGCTAGGTACTCTGAGTAATTACCTCTAAAGTCGATTATCTTACCGTCTTTAATTTCCCATATGCGGGTAGCAACAGAAGATACAAATTGGCGGTCATGCGATACAAACAACAACGTGCCTTCGTAAGCTTCAAGGGCTAAGTTAAGCGCTTCAATCGATTCCATATCCATGTGGTTGGTTGGCTCATCCATTAATAATATGTTTGGTTTATGCATCATGATTTTGCCAAACAACATACGGCCTTGCTCACCACCAGATATTACTTTTACTGACTTTTTAATGTCGTTTTGCGAAAACAACATTCGACCTAAAAAGCTACGAACAACTTGCTCATCGTCGCCTTCTTGCTGCCATTGCTCCATCCACTCAAACAAGTTCATGTCTTTTTCAAATTCGTCGGCATGATCTTGTGCGTAGTAGCCAATGTTAGCGTTTTCAGACCACTTAAATTCACCCGCTTTTGGCGCAAGCTTTCCTGCCAACGTATTAAGTAGCGTTGTTTTACCCACGCCGTTTTCACCAATTATGGCAATGCGCTCACCTACTTCTACTAAACCTTCTAGGCCTGTGAATAACGTATTGTCTTCAAAACCTTGGCTAAGGCTTGTCATTTCTAGTGCGTTACGAAACAGTTGTTTTTCTTGGTCAAAACGAATAAATGGTGTTTGACGAGACGAGGCTTTTACTTCATCTAGCTGAATTTTGTCAATACGCTTAGCACGCGATGTAGCTTGCTTAGCTTTAGAGGCATTAGCCGAGAAACGTGATACAAATTGCTGTAGCTCTGCAATTTGGCTTTTCTTTTTGGCATTTTCGCTTAATAAACGTTCGCGTGCCTGCGTTGCTGCAAACATGTACTCGTCGTAGTTGCCTGGGTAAATACGAAGCTCGCCGTAATCTATATCAGCCATGTGCGTACACACAGAGTTTAAAAAGTGGCGGTCATGCGAGATGATGATCATAGTACAATCGCGCTGGTTCAATACATCTTCTAACCACTTGATCGTGTAAATATCCAAGTTATTGGTAGGCTCATCAAGTAGCATAATATCAGGGTCAGAAAACAGAACCTGAGCAAGTAGTACTCGCAATTTAAAACCAGGCGCAATTTCAGACATGGGCCCGTAATGCTGCTCAGTAGCAATACCAACACCTAATAAAAGCTCACCGGCTTTAGACTCAGCAGAGTAACCGTCCATTTCAGCAAATTCTGTTTCAAGGTCGGCTACTTTCATGCCATCTTCTTCACTCATTTCTGGTAAAGAATAAATACGATCCCGCTCTTGTTTAATATCCCATAACTCTTTGTGACCCATGATCACTGTATCGATTACAGAGTATTCTTCGTAAGCAAACTGGTCTTGGTTTAGTTTAGCAACGCGCTCATTTGGATCTGTGCTTACATTACCTGAAGATGCTTCAAGCTCACCGCTTAAAATTTTCATAAACGTTGACTTACCACAACCATTTGCACCGATTAAACCGTAGCGGTTTCCATCGCCAAATTTTGCTGAGATATTTTCAAATAATGGTTTAGCACCAAATTGCATGGTGATATTAGCTGTACTAATAATAGCGCTACCCTCCAAAGGAGTTTGTGATGTATTTAATTTGCGCACAGTTTATATCAAAAAGGGCATTTTTTCTATCAAAAATCGAACTTACCAAGCACTGAAACTTAATTATTAAGGGTGTGAATTTCTTATTTTATTTTGATGTTTAACTTATGATTTGTAGTGAATTTAAAGCCAAATAAAACTTGATTACGCAGATTTTTGAATACTCAGTAAGGTGATGCTATTCCACTGAAAAATAACAAAATTAGAGCTTTTATACTAAAAATTAATGTATAGCTAACGTGAAAAAACATCATAATAATTAATTATTTTTAAGGTTGTAAATTTTCAGACTGCTTATGTATTTACTATAAAAATACACATTCATAACAACTTAAAAACACAATTAACTCAACGTGAATGTCTACCTATTATGTAAAAAATTTCGATGATGTTTTTCACTTTTGACAAACAAAGGTGTTTGCTAGTGTGCCCTGCACACGTGATTGAACACATCGCACACAAGGAAACACACAATGAAATTGAAACTAACATCAATGCTAGTAGCAATAATGGTTAGCCCTTCAGTATTTTCTGAAGTAAACATATACACGGACGAACGCAATTCAATGAGTGTGGGTGGTTTTATAGACGTAAGAGTAATAAATACGCAAAACCAAACTGAAGTCGTGAACGGTACATCGCGTATAAATTTTAAAATTGATCGAAAACTTAAGCAAGGCTGGACAGCCTTAGGGCTGGTTGAATGGGGTGTAAACCCTGTAGGTAGTAGCGATATTATTTACAACAACCGCTTTGAATCAATTCAGGATGAATTTTTATATAACCGTTTAGGTTATGCCGGTCTCTCACATGATAAATACGGCCAAATTACCATTGGTAAGCAATGGGGTGCATGGTAGGACGTTGTTTATGGCACAAATAACAGCTTTGTATGGGATGGTAATGCTGCCGGTGTTTATACTTACAACAAAGACGATGGCGCAGTAAACGGCACCGGCCGTGGCGATAAACTTATTCAATATCGTAACAGCTACAACGACTTAAGTTTTACACTGCAAGCACAGCTTAAAAACAGCGAATTTTACACCTGTGATGTAAGCGATATAACTGAATATGAATGCGAGACATTGTGGAACACTGGAGAAAGCGCTGCACAGGAAGTTGAGTTTAACTACACCTTTGGTGCCTCGGTTACTTACACCCCTATAGACATGTTAACGATTACAGCCGGTGTAAACCGAGGTGAGTTTGATTTAACTTACGGCGATGGCTCTACACAAAATGTTGAAGATTTAATATACGGTGCAGGCATTATGTGGGGCAGCGTAGATCAAAAAGGTCTTTATGTTGCCGCTAATATTAATAAAAACAAAAATCACGACACCGATAACCTTGGTCGCTTAATTAAAGACGCAATGGGTGTAGAAACATTTGCATCGTACCGCTTTGATAACGATTTTCGCCCTTTTATCGCCTACAACGTATTTGATGCAGGTGATGATTACGTAATTCAACCTAACTTTAATGCCGATCCGAACGATGTATTTAAACGCCAATTTGCTGTTATTGGCCTTCATTATTTAATTGACGAAGAAACGATTGCGTATGTAGAGACCCGTAAAGATTTTAGTGACTTTGAAAGCAACAATAAAGATCAGCAAACCCAAATGGAACAGTCGGAAGGTGACGGAATCGCATTTGGATTTAGATACCAATTATAAAATTATAATTTGCTCTTTCGTGCCCTACTAAGTTAGGGCGTTTTACCTGAGACTCCACCTACTCTTTGCTAATAACCATATCTCTTAAACTCTTAGTTAAGATTAACATTTAACCAAATTAGTATGATGTGTTCTTTAATAATATTAAAAAGGAATAGCCTTAATCACAAGAGCTATTTCGTCAATTACTTACTACTTTAAGTTGAGCGACATATTAAGGTGTTTTATATAAAAACCTTTGATATCCGCCTAGCGCATCAGCAACACTCAATAGTGGATTGTCGTTATGTTCGGCATTGGGGTTAATAATAGATTCCCACAGTAAGTTGTTATTATGGTTGGTTTTAAATGTCTGCTCTAAATTATTATATGCCTCTAACATTAACGGGTGCTCATCCCCACCTACAGACAAAAACAAATAGGTTGGCTGCTTAAACGCCTCCTTATTTGATTTTAAAAACGTATCAACCTTACTTACTACTGTCATATCGTCGTACCAAGCAGCAGGGCTAAACGCAAAATAGCCATTGAATAATTCGGTTTTTGTATGAAATACATACAACACAAAACTTCCACCAGCAGAAAACCCACTTAGCACACGGTTATTGTTTAGCTTAAATTTACTCGATAAATAAGGCAGAAGCTCTACTTCAATAAACTGTAAAAACTTATCAGCCTCACCATTAGGCTGCGTTCCATCATCTAATCTAGCTTCAGTATTAACCTCTTGGCGTGCGTAAGGCGGCACTAGGTCGCGATTACGAGAAGATGCAAAAAATAAGTTTGGAATAGCCACTAATATTGCTTGCTGACCACCTTGCTTTTTAGTAAGCATAGTTAAAGACTCATCCCATTTATCTAGGTTAAAATTACCATCTGTTTTAATAATTAACGAATACGTTTTATTAGCATCGTAATTACTCGGTAATCTAATAAAAATTTTACGCGTTTCATTTAATACTTTTGAATCGATTGTTACATCTGTATAGGCCGAAACATAATGGTTATAATAACGGCTGCCTAAAATAATTAAGCTCAATGCAATCACAGCAAATACTAAGTTTACTAAGTAATTTTTATTTATGTGTATAGCCATATTTTTCTCTATGTATTCAAATGTATTAAAAATGACAAAACCAAACGCTGCTTTTACTTTCGATAAGTTGAAACCCTAGCCCATTTAGCAAATTACACGAGGCTAAATTGCGACTATCTACCTCGGCATAAATAGTTTTTAACTTAAAAATCATCACTAATTCAGGTATTAACGCTACAAGCGCCTCTTTCATGTAACCCTTACCCCAAAAATCCGGTGCCAGCTCAAAGCCTAAAAAAGCACAGCTTACTTGTTCATTAATTTTATATAGGCCACAACTACCAATCGCTTTGTTTAGAGTATTATGCGTAATCGCTAAACGTATAACTTCCCCTTCATAGTAGCCGCTAATATCATCTTGTATTAATTGCTTTACATCACTTTTAGATAGCGGGGTTGAATAGTCATTAAATTTACTAACCAACGGGTTGTTTAAAATAGCATGTAAGCTAGTTACATCTTTATGAGATATTAAACGCAGCGATATACGAGGCGTATTTATTTTTTCAAACATGATTTAAATACAGGGCAAATAGCACTTTATGAACCTGCATTATTAACTTACCATAGTGCATTAACAAGCATTATATAACGAGCACACAAGTATGAGTGACGAATTTAAAGTAATACAACCTACCACAACTGTGTATTGTCCTAAGCGCGGCGAAGGCTGGACCCTAACCGGCATTACTAATATAAATGAGTTTACCTCAGTCATGTTTGACGGCACACGTTACACGCTTCCCGCTCGCGAAATAGTAGAAGAGCTACTCCCTAACCAGCTAGCTCGAGAACAAAATAGCTAACGCCCCATCAATAAAAAGGCTGCAGTTATGCAGCCTTTTTTATAATTTACGCCAATTTAAAATGTATCGTCTTCACTGTATACATTTACCTTTAGCTCGCCGTCGTCTTCAAATACAACAAACGAAATAGGCTTACAGCATACTTGGCAGTCTTCTATGTATTGCTCATCAATATCTGCAGCATCTAGTAATACTTCTATAACTTCACCGCAATACGGGCAGCTAATTGATTCCTCAGTTAATTGGTTCATCTAACACCAGATAAATTACATTATCAATGAATTAACCTTAATCAACACGGTTAAACTTTTCAACTGCGTTTTTAGTGGAATACATAGTATTAAAATATAAATTAGACACTTTTGACCAAAACCAAATTTGTTAGCTAAAAATATGAAATACCTTTTGTACTTGATAGGTCTAATAAAACGTATAGTTAAATTAATTCTAAAGGTGGATATTTTTATGAAAAAAACACTGTCATTAACGTTAGCGTCTACCCTCGTTTTATTTAGCACACTCTCTTACGCAGAAGAGACAAAAAAAGCGGTGCTCGCAGGTGGTTGCTTTTGGTGTATGGAATCAGACTTTGAGAAACTTGAAGGCGTAACCGACGTAATATCTGGCTTTACGGGAGGTAAAATTAAAAACCCGACATATAACGGTAATCATAAAGGACACTATGAAGCGGTTGAAATTACCTATAAACCTAGCATGGTAAGCTATCAAGACGTACTCAATCATTATTGGGTTAATATTGACCCTTTTGATCCGAAAGGCCAATTTTGCGACAAAGGCCCCAGTTATCGCAGTGCTATATTTGTTGCTAATGATGAAGAACGTAAATTAGCAGAGAAATCCAAACAACGTGTTATTAAAGAGTTTCCTAGTCAAACCGTTGTTACGCCAATTTTGAATACAACGGTGTTCTACCCTATCAAGGGAAAAGAAAGTTACCATCAAGATTACTACAAAAATAACCCTATCCGTTATAACACTTATCGCTGGCGATGCGGACGAGACAGTCGCCTAGAAGATATTTGGGGCGACAGAGTTACGCATTAAAATAAAAGGCTGCATTTAATGCAGCCTTTTTAACGCTTAAAAAGGCATTAAACGATGCTATTATTAATTTTTTATTAATACTGTTTATTTTATTGTCCAGTTTATTAATAATTAACTCTACAATAAACTTAACTCCTAGATTGTTAAACCTGTATTAAATAACTGGAGTTACATCGTATGAAAACCAAACAATTACAATTAGCCCGTGCTCTAGATTTACCAACACGCCAAGAAACGTTAAACCGTGATCACTCGGTACAGCAGTTTTGGGCAAGCAACGACGACCTAATTTCAGACGCGTGGAAAGAATGGGAAGCAAGCGAAGTTGACGCGTCTACCTTTACGCTAGACGATTCGTTACTCGATAAAAATTTACGCGAAGCAGTACAACAAGCATGGGAAAATCCATCTAAAGAGCATTTGGTAAAAGCGCTTTTAGAGGAAGTGGCACCTGATGTGTTTCAGTTTCAATTTTTTGATCCTGAGCGCCTAACCGTTTTACGTGGCTACCTTGATCAAGTATGGGACTCTAACATCCCAATGCGCCCACCGTATGGTATTGTATTAAATCGCCGCGGCGTTATGCTCGATAAACGATCTGAGGGCTATTTAGCAGCCCCTAGTTTTCAAACATTTTATAACGAAATGTTAAACACCTATATGCGCCCTATAGCGCGTTTATTATTTCCTGAAATTACAGGTTACGACACGCAAACATTTGGTTTTTCTATTTACTACGATCCAAGTACAGATGCGTCTATTCGCCCACATACTGATGCATCTGCGGTAACGTTAAATATTAATTTAAATTTACCGGGTGAGGAGTTTACAGGTTCTGAGCTTGATTTTTACGACCAAGTTACAGGTAAAGTAACTCAACTTAGTTTTATACCAGGTATCGCGATGATCCACAGAGGAAGTGTGGCACATGCTGCTAAACCCATAACCAGTGGCGATAGAACCAACTTTGTACTGTGGTTGTTTGGCGACCGCGGGCGTTTACCAGCTCAAGGCGCACAACACCCAGTAATAGATGCTACAGAGCGCTGGACTACTCCAGTAACAACACCCGATGGCTACGCACCATTTTAAATACCCCTGTATAAAATTGATATCAATCAGCCCATTAAAGCTAATTAATAATTAGTTTAATGGGCTTTTTACTTGTTGCTTTACACGTTAATAACTATCTTTTAAACATTAATAGTTAATTTATTTCAGTAAAAATGACGTTAAACAGCATTTTAATAGCCGCATTGTTATTATCACCCATCGTTAATGCATCAATCACTGAGCAAACGCTCGTAGTAGGTTTTGGTGAAAAACTTCCCCCTTTCGTATTCCCTGATTCAAATAGTGGTCTAACAGTAGATATTATTACAGCGGCTTTAACACCTTTAGGCTACACAATTGAGTCTCGATATTATCCTTACACTCGGCGTGTAAAAGAGTATAAAAAAGGAAATATCGATGTAGTAGCAGATATTAATTTAAATACTGCAAACGGAAACACCCTAAAAGGTTATTTATCATATGCGTCTTATACATACGAAAATCTTGCTTTTGCTTTAAGTAAAAACAACTTTAAATTGAGTGAAATAGCCGATTTGAAAAATTATAGTCTATTGTCATGGCCAAGTGCTGCCATTCACTTAGGAGATGAGTATGCAAATATGGCTAAAGCTAATCCATTGTATAACGAAATACACGACCAATCGCTTCAAGTTAAATTTTTGTACTTAGACAAGGTAGATGTTATACAAATGGATAAACAAAGCTTTGACTACTTTCGCGCAAATATAAAAGATATTGATACAACAAAAAAAATTGATAGGTTCCCTTTATTTGGAAAAAGCCCTAATGGATATTTATTTAAGTCTAAAAAAGTACGCAATGACTTTAATTTACAACTGCAAAAACTCAAAGAATCCGGCAAGTACAAGCAAATTTTTGATGGATACTTAAAATAATTAATTTAAAAACAAATAGGCTGCTTATATAAGCAGCCTATTTGTTTATATCGTTTTAATGGATACGTTTAAAACTTATAGGATGCAGAAAACTTAACGTTTCTTGGTGTACCAGGTTGTACCCATGCATCGGCAAACGAGTTTGTGTAATACGTTTCATCAAACAGGTTATTTACCTCAGCAGTAATACCAATGGCGTCTGTTACATCGTAATTTACAAAAGCACGGGCTGTTGTGTAGCTTGGTAATTCAAAGTCGGTACCAAAAAAGCCGTTACGCTTGCCCACATGTAATAAACCACCACCAAACTTAATGGCTTTACCGTATAGATCTGTTGATTGCACTAACTGTAAGCTAAGCTGTTGCTCTGGCACGTTTAATAGTGATGCGCCCGCTTCTACTGTGTAACCAAAGTTAGCATCAAAAAATGAGTTTTCGATTGTTGCATCAACGTATGCATACGACGCCCAAATTTTAAGCGTATCGGTAAGCTCACCCGTTAGGTCTATTTCTATCCCTTTACTTTGTGCTTCACCAATGGCTGCGTAAGTAAACGCTGTTGGGTCATCCACAACAAGCATGTTGTCTTGCTCTACTTTAAACACAGCAACAGTACCAAATAATGCGCCATCGTTTAATGTAAATTTAACACCCAGCTCAGCAGATGTAGATTGGTTTGGCTCAAAACCATCGCCATTAGCATCGGCACCCGAAAGCGGACGGAAGTTTTCACCGTAAGCCCCATAAACAGATACATAATCGCTTGCTTCATAAACCACACCAAACTGCGGGCTCACGCGTGACTCAGTTTGTTTAGTGTTGGTGTTAGCTAAGCGGTTATTTAAGCGCTGCTCGTAATCATCAAAACGTGCACCAATACGTATATCTAACTTATCAGTTAGGCTTATTTGATCTTGAATGAATATGCCTAACGATTCTTGAATTTCTACTCGGTCAGTATTTGATGTTGGCGTTGGTAATTCATACGCGCCGTATACAGGGTTAAATACATTAATGTATTGATCACCACGTACACGTAAAATTACTTGGTCGTTTTCAAATTTATCGGCATCAACACCCATAATTAAACGGTGCTCAAACCCGCCAAACTCTAAATTACCACTTACCTCAGTTCTAAATACTTGGTATTTAGCATCAAAGTCGCGATAGCGTCTAAAGCGATTTACTTCGCCATCTACTACGCCACCAAAACCAGTTTCGGTTGCAAAGCCTTCCATAGAGGTGTCACGGTAGTTTGCACCAAATAAAATGCTCCAATTATCATCAAAGTCATGAATGTACTCTAACTGGTGCCCAAGTACATCGGCTTCAATTGGGCCGTCGCCCGGCTCACCTAAAAAGCGGCTTTCAGGTATAAGGCCAAGCTCGCCATCAATCGCTAATACACCTCTATCAAACGGTACTTCTTGGTCGCTATATTCAAGCTCGTATATTAGTTGGCTGTTATTATTAATATTCCACACGATTGACGGGCTAAAGCCTTGCTTAGTGGTTTCTATGGTATCTCTAAAGCTTTCGGCGTCTTCGTAAAAACCAACCAGTCTAATTGCTACGTCATCGTTAAGCGCGGTGGTATAATCAACATCGGCGCGGTAAGTATCAAAACTACCTACAGAGAGTTTAATTTCGCCTTCGGTATCAAACGTTGGGCGTTTAGTAACTAAGTTTACAGTACCACCTGGTTCACCACGGCCAAATAAAGCCGCGCGCGGGCCTTTTAAAACCTCAACCGACTCAATACCCGACAAATCACGTGAGCCACCAAAACCACGCCCAGCATTAAAGCCATTTACTAAGTAGTTACTTGGTAGGTTTTCATCACCTACAAAACCACGTAATGCAAAACTATTCCACAACCCACCAAAGTTGTTTTGGCGCGCAACAGAGGCTGATAAATCAAGCGCTTGGTCAAGGCTTACTGCACCTGCGTTTTCAAGGGCTTCTAAATCAATTTTAAGCTCTGATTGCGGTGTTTCTAAAGGGCTAAAGTTACCTTGATAAGCCTGGCGAGATGCAACAACTGTTACTTTTTCAATTGCGTCATCCTTTACGCTTTTACTTTGCTGGTTTTGCTCAGCGGCCATAACATGGCTGCTAAATAAGCTTACTAAGCAAGTACTTAAATAGGTGAGCTTAAGCCCTTTTGTATTGGTTTTCATTGTGAACCTTGTGAGTGATGAAAGTATTTTATAGTTATATAGTCATTTATATAGCGCTAAACAGGTGCGTTTAGCGCGGTATTTTTAGTTGCTGCTTTGCGTGGTACTTTCAAAGCGTGGCATGTTTTCAAGGGCTGCTTTAGTTGGGTCGCCTTTGTAAAATAACCACGGGTAATAAAACTCGCGCAATTGCTGATGATAATCTCTAATTTGCTGCTCATACTTGTAAGCGGCAATTGAATCGGTATTGGCTTCACGCGTTAAGATGCGCTGCAGTAACAGCGGTGGCGAAACCCAAGATACAAAACCAGCTAACTTGTATTTTTTAGCGGCTGCATCGCGGTAGGCCTTTGAAAGCTCTGCTGCTTTTAAATCGCCTATTTGTTGAAATGCGTAATACCATTTCCACTCAAATTCACTACTCATATCTATATAAGGCGCAAACTCAGGAAACTCTTTAACAAAAGGCTGCATAGTTGCAGATTTAGGTAAATCCCACGCATCGTTTACTGCTTCACGTTGGGTAAGCATAATGTCGCCCCCTTTAGGCGAATGCACAGATTTGTTTATAGCAAGGTCGCCTAAAATAGGAATAATAAAAGCAAACAACACCCATAAACCAATTAAGCTAGAGGCAACACGTGGCGCGCTGGTTGCATTTTTACCCCACCACACACTAAGCGCAGTCCAAAATGCAAGGTAGACAATACACAGCAGCGATACAAACGCCACTTCAAACCCGCTTGCACCTGCTATAACTGCACCCACAAAAAATGGCAGCATTAAACACACTATTACCGCTACAAATCTCACGGTTATACGAGCGCCCCATAAAGCAAAGAAAGACTTAGCCGTAGTAACTAATAAATCGTGCCGACCGCTGGTGCGCTCATTTGCAAATAAATCATGAAACAGCAATATAATAACTAATGGAGCTAGCGCACTAATTACAAACACAAAATCTATTTTACCGGCCTGAGCCAGCTCAGCATTTTGTGCATCGCTTTCGTAAATTTGCCCCTCAAGTGCTAATAAATTAATGCGGTGTTTCCACGGGAATATATCGCGCTCACCTAATGCAGCAAATGCAAGGTTAGATGGCTGCGAGTACGTTAAATGAAAGCTGTAATACGCTAACATGCCCGCATCGTTTTGCTTTTGCTGTACTTTAGCGCGATCACTTTGATCTGCTGCTTTTAAGCGCTCAATAGTTTGCTGTTGTGCGCTTACTTCATTTAGCCCGCTGTAAATAGCAAAACCCGATAAAACAAGGCTACACAGCAGTAATACCACTACGTACTTTTGGCGCAGTAAAAAGCCCCATTCACGCATAAGTTGTGTAATTAAATAACTCATATCAAACGTTTTCCTACAAATTTAATACCGCCTACTAGTACTACAATCCACAGTAATAACTGTAAAAACGCAGGTACACTTCTTTGTGCTCGAACATCTGCACTATCTACATTAAAATTAAAATCTTGTAGTATTTGCCAGTTTTCGGCGCTAACGCGTGCTTTTTTAGTGGCTGCGGCATCAGCGTTGCGGTTCATGTCGTCTTTGTAATCAAGCTCTTCAATATGAATTTTGTTAAGTCCTTGCACAAAATCAAAACGAAGCTGTTCGGTTTCGCGTAAAAAACGATGATGCGTTTCTATACTTGTACCCACCACAATCATAGAGAGCGAGCGAATAGCAACCATTGGAGATACCCACCCAAAATAGCGCGATACTTGCGTTTGCTTAAGTTCTGCTTGCATACGCTGCTGAGCAAATTGGTTTAGTACTTTGGCCTGCTTAGCCTCTGATTCACTGGCTACTAAACCTCTAAAGTTTACCGGCAACTCATCAATACTATTTACGTTGTACTTTTCAAGGAGAGACTGTTTAAATTGCTTAAATGCTGGGTCGTTAGTGTTATGGCCATCGCCTAGTTTTCTAAGTTCGGCTTTAACCGCAAAGTCGGTTTCTATTTTACCAGCAGATGGCACAGCCGTTGAGGCTGTAGTACTTGCTACGCGCGGCATAACAATACACAGTAAAATCCATACAAACGCAAGCGCCGTAAAGCTACCACTGTTTTTACTAAACACGCTCGATGCGAGTAAAATCAGTAATACCCACACCGTTAAATATAAAGCGTAACCTACAACAAAACTTGCAACTGCTAGTAAACTTTCACCCGAAGATACCGTAAACAAAGCCGATACAGCCAGTGGCGCAATAATTAAGCCCACAACCGAAAGCAGTGCTAAGCCTTTACCGGCAATAAGCGTAATACCCGACGTGCCTTGCGCTAATAAGTACGAAAGCGTTTGCGATTCACGCTCTCGGCTAATAGAGCTGTAACCAATTAATATAAGAAGTAACGGCGCTAAAGTTTGCACTATAAAAGCAGGTGTTAAGCTACCTAATTTAGTCAGCGCTGTACCTTGGCGTTGATCGGCAAACATTGCACTATTTTGCCTATGTCCTTCTAAAAATATTGAGTTACCAGTGTATGCATCTATGCCTGGGTCGAGTGTGCTCAGTGGTGAAGGCGTTCTAAATGCATAGTGCCCGTAGTGCACCATTCTATGCGGGTGGCGATCGGGCTGATCAACAAAGCTTTGCACGGCATTTGATTGAAGTTCATGGCGATCGTGGCTAAGTTCATGCATTGTAATAGCAGTCACCACTACCGATGAAAGGGTAAGCAATAAACCAATGGCTAAAACGGTCATTGCTAGTTTTGAGCGTAGCCAATAGCGCCATTCATCTTTGGCAACTACAACCACTTTTGAAAAGTTATTTATACTCATTACGCGCCTCTTTGTGCAAAGGCTGCGTGTACTTGTTCGGTATCAATGCGGCCATTTTCAGGCGCGTCAAATTCGCCCACCAGCTCACCGGCTCTAAGTAAACCAATACGGTTAGCGACTTGGCACGCGCCGTATACATCATGAGTCACCATTAAAATAGTCGCGCCCGTTAATGCAAGCTCGCGCACTAGCTGGTTAAACTCATCTATTGCAACTGGGTCAAGGCCCGATGTAGGCTCATCAAGTAAAAATATAGGGGCTTGACGTAAAATGGCTAAGGCAATAGCGGTTTTTTGTCTCATGCCTTTAGAGTAAGTTTGCATATGACGCTCCCACGCACCTTCTTGCAAGGCTACGCGGTTAAATGCGGCATTAATTTGCTCATCTGTTTTATTAATATCAGCAAGTGATAAAAAATATTTTACGTTTTCGCGGGCGGTTAAATGCGGGTATAACGTTGCCGACTCTGGTAAGTAAGCTGTTTTTTCGCGAACAAAATCACGTGCTTGTGTAACCTCTTTACCCACTACTTTTACAGAGCCTTGCGTTGGTTTATTAAAACCCAATAACGTTTTTAACGTGGTTGATTTACCTGCACCGTTACCGCCAAGTAACGCGTAAATTTCGCCTGAGCCCACAGTAAAATTTAAGTTTTTTAAAATAGCGTTATTTTTAATGCTAAAACTTAACGAATTCACTTCAATAATGGCGTCGACTTTCGCTGTTTGAGCATTATTTAATTCTGAATTACGGGTATTTTCAGGGCGTTGAGATTCTATTGATGATGTTTGATTAATTGCAGTAGGTGTAGTCACATTCAAACTCTGTATAAGGGTAAATTAGAATGCGAAGGATGTTATACTATATCAAACAGTAAATGCAATACTATAACATCTTAATTGTTGACCAATAATGCAAAATGTTTAGTTTGTAAAATAGTGTAGCTACTTAAGGTGAACAAAAATAATCAGGTTGCGCAAAAAATATAAGCAATTTTAATGGTGTAGATATTTAATTTATATTCAGCCCATTAAGCCAGCTATGTTGCGTTCAGTTGGGAAATTAAAATAATGTGCTATCTTTTTTATTATATGTAATTGAAAAAACACAGGCTAACATGCGTTTGCGAGGCATCATTGTCATAGTATTATTGACAATATTTGTAACTAATAAAACCTATGCCAATGACATTGACGTTAAATTTAGTGGATTTGCTTCTTTAACGCTTAGTTACACTGACGATTCAGATATTGGCTTTGCATCTAGTTATTCAAATAAAAACGATACTGGTTTTTCAGTAACGCGTGATTCAATCTTGGGAGGCCAAGTCAATATATCTTTGTCAAAGAGTTTGGACTCTGTCGCCCAAATAGTTTTGCAAGATCATGCTTATAAGAGCTTTGATAATTTTTTAGAGCTCGCCTTTATACGTTATCGTCCAACGCGCCATTGGGCGTTTCGTGCTGGTAGGCTCAACAGTGACCTTTACTTACTTTCTGAGTACCCATACGTGGGATATGCTTATTTGTGGGTACGCCCGCCGCATTCTTACTACTCGTTTGCAAACATTGCCGGTAATTTTGATGGTATTGATGCTGAATACAGTAAAGCAATTAACAATGGTTTTTTACGTTTGAAGATTGCTTATGGTGATTCAACAGCAAAGCTGAAACCCTATGATGACGATTTTTTTATTTACTTTGATAATTTAACAACCCTAAGTGCAACATATACTTTAGATGCATGGACTATGCGTTTTTCGTTATCAAGGTCAGACTTTGGTAGGTATAAGCTAACTTCGTTGGATGGGTTTTTAGCGGCACTCGACTCTGTGCCTCAAAATATATGGCCACAAGCTCAAAATATATCTAAAGAATTTAATAGCAAAGGCAATAGTTTAGAATACGCCGCTTTTGGCCTTACTTACGATCATAATAACTGGCTTATTCAATCTGAGCTGGGTATTTCAGAGTCCGCTTGGGTAGTTGCTCCATCTGTAATTAGCACCTACATTAGTGCAGGCTACAGGGTCAATAATGCAATATTTTACACTGGTTTTTCAGCAGCGACTAATCGTCATGATGTAATCAATGCAAACAACCCTACTTTTATACCAGGTACACCCGAACAAGTTTCAGTGCCCATACAGCAACTCGCTATTGAAGCTCAATCTGCTGCTAAAATTTCCTATGTTCACCAGCACTCCATAAACATAGGTATAAAATGGCACCTATCAAAGCGTATATCGCTAAAAGCTCAGTTAGATCGTTTTGACATAAAACCTAAAGGCGCGGGGCTATGGAGCCTTAATGATCCTGCGGATGCAAATAAAAGCAACAAAGTACATATACTTAGCTTAAATGCTAGTATGGTATTTTAGTTATGATGAGCGCTCGTCAACTAGGCGTTAATGTAATGACTTCTTTGTGTCTGCTTTTTGTGAGCTTTTATGCTAAATCTACAGAGTTTGTTGTAGTGGTAAACAAAAGTAATGCTATTGACACCTTAACAAAACGGGAAATTATTGATATTTACATGGGCCGGTATTTAACTTTCCCTAATGGCGAAACCTCGAAACCGGTTGATTTGCCAGCTAAATCAACACTTAAAAACGATTTTTACTTAAAATTGGTCAATAAAGACGAACAAAAAATAAATGCGTATTGGGCCAGGTTATTATTTTCGGGGCGAGCTAACCTTCCTACATCTTCGGAATCCGTTAAAGATGCACTTAATAAAATTGCAGCATCACCATTTGCAATTGGCTATATCCCCTTGTCGCAAGTTACAGATACAGTAAAAGTGGTATACACCTTTGATTAAAATTATTAGCCAAAAACTCTACATACGAGTCGCTTTATCTATTGCCTTAGTTGCTATTGTTGTATCTATAGTGTCGTCAATACTGTCGTATTACTCAGGTTTTAATGAAAAGAAAAGCACCAACTATCTACTTGTCCAGCAGTTAGCCCACACCGTTGAAAAAGCAGCGACTATAGCTGCTTATCTAAACGATCAGGAATTAAGCCAAGAAATAATTAACGGCTTGCTCAGTAACGATATTGTGCAAGGCGCAAGCATAGAGGGTAAATCAAATATAAAAGGAGAAATGGAATTATTTATTGCAAATGGAACTATTAATAAACAAAAAGAAGCAGTATCAGTTAAGCTTGTTCATCCTTTTTTAGATGACACTTTTATAGGCGTTTTATCAATATACCCCGACGATAAATTTATACAGCAACAAGCAAAAGCCGCACTTAAAAAAGAATTTATATTAATGCTAATACAATCTATCGTCATTGCTTTTTTTGTGTCTCTAGTTGTACAAAGGTGGCTTACAAAACCTATTCAAAACCTGACAGATAGCTTTGCTAAAATTAACCCATCTGAACCTGAAACCCTTAAAATGTTAAGCTTTAAACAGGGTAAACAAGATGAAATAAGTCGATTAACACAAAATATAAATGCTTTAATGCACGAGCTGCATTTAACTATTAGCAATGAACAAACCCTACGAAAAAAAACACAAGAACTGGAAGCAAAATTTAGACTTATATTTGAACAAGCCAGTGCGGGCATTTGTTTACTGGATGAAAAAAATACTATCACTACCTTTAACCCAGCGTTTAAACATTACTTTACCCTTCCCGGTGAAGAAAAGTTATCAACCTTACACTTCCCTGAATTATTAAATAACGTTGAAGAATTACAAAGCCTATTAGTTGATATTCGCTGTGATAAAAACCCACCTCAAACAACATTAGATGTTGAGTGTAAAGTCGGATACAAAACGGTTTGGTTTCACTGCTTATTTGTAAGGTTAACAGACCAAAGACAAACCAACCGAAGTCCCCAGCAAGAACAATTAGTAGAAGTAATTTTACATGACGTGACCGAACGCGCAGAGCGCGAGTTTCAAACCCAATTTGAAGCCGATCACGATCCACTCACTGATCTATTTAATCGCCGTGCAGGCGAAAAGCGCCTAAAAAAAGCACTACGTGAATGCGCTAAACATGGTCAACATCTTGTGCTTATGATGATTGATTTAGACAAATTTAAACCCATTAACGACACCTATGGTCACGAAGCCGGTGATAAAGTGTTGATAGAGATAGCAAACCGCTTTAAAAAACGATTCAATAACAATACTGACATATGTATCCGCCTAGGCGGTGACGAATTCATTGTTGCGCAGCAAATTAATAATTACGATAAAAGCGCAACACAGAACCAAGCCATAGCCCTGCTCGATGAGCTACAGCAGGACATTAGTATTTCTCAAACTAAAAAATGCGCAGTCGGTGCAAGCATAGGTATTGCAGTAGCCCCTAACGATGGCAATGAACTACTTGAATTGATGTTCAACGCTGACAAAATGCTCTACCACGTAAAAGAAACAGGCCGCGGAAATGTTGCATTTTATGACGAGTTAAAAAAATAAGATGCTCTTAAGTATATTGAACAATTAAGTTTTCAATTGCTAAAATGCCAACCTATTTTCCTATCAAGATATACAATGGCAAACTTCAATACTCATCTTAATACTGCTGTTATCATAACCGGCTTAAGCTCAGCCGCTCTTTTATCGGCAGGCCACATTGATTTAAACAGCGCACTTTGGTTATGGTTTTTAGGCTCAATTGGCGGCCTATTACCCGATATAGATTCAGATAACTCCACATCACTCGATACTATTTTTAACTTATTTGCTCTTTGTGCTGTATTAATAGTAATGCATTACATAACCACCGAGCTAATCATCCAAATTAGTTTTGTCGAGTTAGTTGTAGTGCCGTTGTTAGTGTATGGATTTATGAAATATATTATCAGGCCCATTTTTGAGTGGATCACAGTACACAGAGGTAGCTGCCACTCTTTATTATTTATACTGTTATGCGCCTTGTTAACAACACAAGTAACCTGGCAGCTGAATGACCAAACAACCATGTATTCAGCCATCTTTGCCTGGTTAACAGGTGGCTTTATTTTACTCGGCGGGTTAATACATTTATTACTTGATGAAATTTACAGTGTCGATTTAAGTAATGTGGAAATTAAACGCTCTTTCGGAACCGCTTTAAAAATAGCTAATTTCGATAATAAATTAATTACTTTGGCGTCTGTTATTGCCATTGCAGGTTTGATCTATGTAGCCCCACCTACAATGCAAACTATCACTTTGTTAAGTGATTGGTCTCGTTTTAAGCTTATATCTTAGTCAGTTTAATCTTGGGCTCCTTTAGTGCCTTAGTAACTCAAACTGACTACAACATTGCTAAAATGCTTGCCACTCTTTTGTACAAAATATTTTTATAATTTTAAACGAAATAATTAAATAGTTTCACCTGTCTTATACCTGCAAGTTCGAAAGTTTTGCATCACTCAAAGCGTCAAACATAAAATTATAAGAGGTCCATAATGGAATTTACGAATAAACGCACCCCACTAATTGCAGCATCTCTATTGTTGGCGTTAGCGATAACACAGGCTATTTTTACAGCGCTTTACAGTGGCGGAATTAGCTTTTCAAGACAGTATGCATGGGGCCTAGAAGCGGTGCTTTTTACTGTACTTGTTGCCTTTGCAAGTGCAGCTATGGTGCAAGCAAAAAACGCTCAATTAGGCTGGTCGGCAATCACATTTAGCGCTGTTCTTAACATAATACAAGTAAGTATTGGCCTAACTTTATTTTCAACATTTGGAAAAGTAACGGGTGCAGTAGAAGGCGCACAACCTTTAATTGGTGGTGTAGTGTCTTTATCATTCATGATTTACTACGCAGCTAAATTATTATTAGGCTTAGCAGCACTTGTATTTGGCCTTTCTTTTATTGCCAAAGGCGGCAAAGCCATTGGTAGCCTTACAGCCCTTGCAGGCGGTGTTGCAATGCTTGCCAATGCTATATTAATTATATTTGGCCGTGATGGATTTCTGCCATCAGGCGTTGCCGGTGCTTCGGGCATGATTGCAACATTACTTTTAGCAATTTGTTTATTTAGTCTTAACCGTAAAGCAGATTAAGGCTCAATATCACACGAGTGATAATCTGTTTATAAAGGCTCTATCAATATCGGCGAATATACTATATCCGCCGATTTTTTTACGTTTAAAGCATTCGCCGAACATATTCCAAACTATCAAGTTCTAACGCTATTTACGTAATCATAAAATATAGAGCCGCCCCCATTTTTATTTAATTTGTTTGTAAAATAAGAGCTTCAATCTATTAAATATAAAGAGCGAGTAAACAAAGCAGTCCTTCCATAAGCTTCAAATGGGTAACAATACTTATTCATTTTGACTTAGCCTTTTATACCCACCTTGTTAATATGTTAGAGTATTTTAAAAAGACTAAGTTTAATGATTTAGCTTATCCTACTACACTAATAAATTAATAATAAAGAGAAAAAATGACAAAATCTAACACCGGTGTTGTTGTATTAAGTGCTGTAAGAACAGCAATTGGTAGTTTTGGCGGAACCCTAAAAAACTTTTCCCCTGCAGAGCTTGGTACCCTTTGCGCTAAAGAAGCAATCAAAAGAGCAAATATTCCTTTAAACCAAATAGGTTCAACCGTTATTGGTAAGGTAATACATAATGGCCCAAAAGATGCCTACCTATCACGGGTTATAGGCATAGATGCGGGGCTGCCTATAAACAGCCATGCAGTTACACTAAATCGCTTATGTGGTTCAGGCCTTGAAGCCATAATACAAGCAGCGCAACAAATTCAATTAGGTGATGTAGATGCAGCCCTTGCTGGTGGAACAGAAAGTATGAGCACATCAGCTTATACACTTCAAAGTAACCGCTGGGGGCAAAAAATGGGCAACAGCGTAATGCTTGACGAGCTCACAACAACATTACAAGATCCGTGGGATAACAACCCTATGGGGATAACCGCAGAGAACGTTGCAGAAAAATATGCAATTAGCCGCAAACAACAAGATGATTACGCAGCGCAAAGTCACCTTAAAGCAGCCAGAGCGATTGAACAAGGTCACTTTAAGTCGCAAATAGTGCCAATAGAAATTACATCACGTAAGGGCACGCACCTTTTTGATACCGACGAACATGTTCGTGCCGATACTACAGCCGAAAAACTTGCAACTTTAAAGCCCTATTTTAAAAAAGATGGCACCGTTACCGCAGCAAGCTCATCAGGTATAAACGATGGCGCAGCCATACTTGTACTTGTGTCTGAACAAAAAGCCCAAGAACAAGGGCTTAAACCAATTGGACGACTCATTGGCTATGCTCGTGCTGGTGTTGAACCCTCATTAATGGGAACCGGACCTATTCCTGCTGTGCAGCAAGTATTTGAAAAAACCGGCCTAACAATCAACGATATGGATATAATTGAATCTAATGAGGCTTTTGCAGCCCAAGCCTTATGCGTAGCAAATGAGTTAAACTTTCCTGCACACAAGGTGAACCCGAATGGCGGCGCCATTGCCTTAGGCCACCCGGTTGGCGCAACAGGCGCTATATTAACTACAAAATGCCTTCACGAGCTGAAGCGTATAAATGGTCAGTACGGTTTAGTCACTATGTGTATTGGCGGCGGGCAAGGAATAGCAGCCATTTTTGAAGCGCTTTAATTCTAAGTTTGTAATGCTATTTGATACCACATTAGGTTTAAACATACAGGCTTTATTCACAAGGAGCACTAACAGACGCTTTGCTTTTAGAGAAAAAACAGGGAGCAAAGCGCTGCTACACCTTATTGCTTAACAACAAAAAGCTTGCCTCAAACGTTGGCAAAACTCTCGTCTACAAAACGTGTTTTGAAGTTAACTTTCTTATGCCTACTAAAACACCACCAAATGAGATTGAAAATAATATCGGTATAAACAGTAATGTTTGGGTGTTTTCTATATTTATAGCTGGGCTGCCAATAACTGCCAGCGTATTAATTAACAGCAGTATCAAACTTGATTGCAAATAGCTCTTGTAACCTATAGCTCCTGCAAATAACAGCATAATAAATGAACCTGATATTGCAGGCGTAAAAGGTGCGGCGGCGAGTAACATACAAACAACCGAAAATATAACAGCACATCCAATTATTACTTTAAACATAACAACCTCCATGGTGAATGGCTTTTAATACAAGTAGTTTTAACTTTTAAATTGAGATGTTTTTAGACCTGCTAAGTGACCTAGGGCTGTAATTTCCTAAAATATAGATAAGTTACCTAGATAAAAAGCTTATAATTTAACAACATAACAGTGACTAAAGACCCTAAAAACAGCAAAACTAGCGTTCTTTCAGGTATTGCGTGAATCACAATAGATGGCATTTTTTTTAATACCGATAAAGGCGGCAAAAACAGCATAGAGTAACGCTCAAAACGCTTAAATTTATTAATTAACTTGAATATAAAAAGTTTAATCCCTGACGTGTAAACCAACACAAAGGTAGAAGCCCCTAAAAACTCAACCATCACCATCATTTCAAGCCCTAACATAATTTCTGGGCCTGCAATAAAAAACACAATGACTAAAGCTAACGACTGCCAAACTCCTTTGGCAATAATGTTTTGTAACTTAACAAGCATGTATTTCCCTTATTATTTCTTTTTTATATCAGGCTGTTATTGATATTTAAATTCAGTTTTTAACAACCCAAAGCATTTAAGATCGTGAAATTGGTTTTTCCAATAACCGCTATGGCGCCTTATACCCTCTTCTTTAAAGCCTACTTTTAATAATACAGCTTCAGACGCGGCATTACCCAAAACAGTATCGGCTTGTATTCTGTGTATGTTACACGCCAATTTACCTGCAAAAGCAGCTTTTACAATACAATTTACTGCGTCGGTTACATACCCTTTACCCCAATAATCCGGGTGCAAGTCATAACCAATAACAGCACTTTGCATTTTGGCGTTCCATGAATTAAATCCACACGTACCAATTAGTTCATTAGATTCTTTTAACCGAATAGCCCAGCGTATTCCTTTATTTTCATTAAAACGAGAATTAAATAACGTAATTAAATTGTTAGCTTGGGTTAACTCAGTCATTGCTTCTAAATCGTAATATTTTATAACCGACTGGTTTGAAAAAAGCTCAAACAGAGCCATAGAATCTGCTGGTGTTAATTGGTCAAGCAAAATGTGTGAGGTGTTTAATATTGGAAAATCCATTTTATTCCTACTCAGTATCCATTATTTTACGTTTGCTAATACAAACCTTAACTTAAATTCGTAATATGCAAAAATACTTACAAACCCGGCCTCGAGTACTATAAACAAAATGCCAATTAAACTGGCTGTTTGCAAATAATATAAAACTATAGCAATGCATATAAAGGCCCATACAACGTTACCTATTGCTAATACAGTGATTGTATAAACAGGCTTAGCAACTAAGAAAGCAAGGTTTAAAGCGTAAATTCCATAAATAATATTGCAACTTGCGAGTAAAAAAACAATATTTACAGGTAGGTTATATAAAACCGATACCCACTCTAATAAAGCAAATAACAATACACCCAAGCTTAAACCAGCCGCGCCATCTACATGTAATATGTTTATAGCTGAATCCTCTCCTTGCTAATTAACAGCAAGTAATAAAGTAAACTTATTAGCTAAAAACATACTATTGTATCTAACAGTAAACTTCATATAATCACTATGGCCTTAATTTTAAGATGGGATTTAAGTAATTTTGGATATCCCGTTTTTATAAAAACAACCTCAAGGCAAATCCAAGTGCACAAAACAATACACCGGAAAACATAAGCCATTGCTGTACTTTTATATTTCCTAAAGTTGGTTGATCTGTTGATTTAAAAATATCTGCAAAAGGTAAGAAAAATATTTTCGGAATTAACGCAAAACTTAGCAGCATTAAAAAAGCCCCAATACTCATTATTAGATCTTCGGCTTTGAATTCGATAATCCAAAAGTCGTAAATACCGCTAATTAATAACAAAAAAGCAAAACTAATACATAGCGTTAACGCTACTTTTCCTCGTGTAGATAAATTATTCATAAAAATCCTTCTTACGTAAAACTTTAATCAATAGAGTAAATGACTTACGGTAATAGAACCAACTGTAATTTGTAACTATTTATTAGTTAACCTTAATATATGACCTAAAGCGAATGACTTTTTTATTCTATTTGTCTAACTTAGACTAAAAGAATTAATTTTAAATTCAATGACGTGTATGCCTAAACTAAAACAAATATAAAATCATGTACTCGCCCTAATAAAGTTTGTTTTGTAAATCATTAGCACAATCATATTTTTTACTTAATTTAGCAAGCTCAATCATTTTATCGTTAAAAACACGTGAATAAGCAATAGCATGTTCTTCCGGCTCAATGTATGCAGAACAATTACTGGTGTCTGCACCAACCCACAAAACATCCCATTTAGTTTTTAATATGATACAAGCAGACATGTGGATATGTTCAAACCCCGGACGTGCAGGAACTAAACCATTAGCAACGGCAATAAAAGAAACGCCTTTATCCTCAAAACTTTGTTTTGCATCAGCGCCGGCACGTTCAATAACAAAGTCATTGCGTAGATGTTCAAAAGAGCAATCACTTGCTAAAACAAGAGGAGAAAAAAGAGAAATAAAAGGTATAGCTATCTTCATGAAACCCTTAATAATTATCACCCCAAATGGGGCCGCCCTTTCTTGTTATATGGTTTTATCAGCCAAACCTTGGTTGATTTTATATTGCATATAAATAACATGGAAAATTGACGTCATAAAAGGATTTAACCAAAGATTGTCACCTTTATGGGTGCCTGCTAGTAAATTAATACGCTTTCGAACCATGACAATCCATGTTATGTCGAAAGCACTCGATATGACATGAATTCCAATTGAGCTTTTTAAGATACTTAGGTCATGATAGTTAATTAAGCTATAAATTAAGCTACCTGAAGAAGTAACAAACAAAACAATAGCAGTTGTAATAAATAGTTTGGATATTTTAAGTTGAGTATGTTGATTTAATTGGCTTGTAAAACGATAAAGCTTATAGATTAAATAGGCACCTAAAGTCAGTACACATAAAGCGAGAGTTTTAAATACAGAATCAGTCTCAAATACACCTGAAAATGCGTGTTTCATTTATTTCCCTATATTAAGCATTAACTCTGTAAAGAAGTTTAATTGCACACGTAAATACACTAAAAATTCCTGACTAAAATTTCAAAACGTAAACAGAGTAATCTTCGCTAATTTACTTGTCCGAAGCGCAATAATTCCTGTGACTATTTATTTGTATTTTTGGCAGAAGCCCAAAATGCTACTGACATTGCAATACCTATTGTTATGCCAAAAACAGCACTATTTAATGCAACACCTAGACTTGCTCCCAAAGCAACCCCTATTGAAATACCAAAAAGAACAGGATTTTTAATTTTACCTGATTTATTCCATTTACCCATAGTTATCCCTTATCTGCTAAAACGAACCTGTGGAGTAACGCGTTTAAAATTTATTTTTATTAATGAAACAACCGTAGTCGAGATCCTATTTTGGTTCAATCAGTTATCGCATTTGATTTTAATTTACAACCATCAATAGTAATCATGTTACGGTCTATCAAGTCTTCCTCATCACATATCATCAGCACTTGCGTGAACAGCAGTTCAATATGCTCACGAATTTTGGCCACGAATGGCGCTATTGATGTTTAATGCGGCTGAATATCACCCGACACACTCATAAATAAAATATTCGTCTCACACGCTTTAGCAATTCGACGACTGATCAAATGATGTGCATAACCGAGTAAAATTATCTTTAGCATCACCGATGGCGGATACGCTGCATTATCTTTATTAGTTAGCTTGTTATACACCAACCAACGACAAATATTCACCAAGCAATTGATCAAATGTTAGCTCCAAAGATTCTAATTCATTGAAGTCAGTGTCGTATAAAAAGACTTCACCTATATCGGATGATAATTCAAAACAAAATGCATTTCCTGAACAGTCTGTTGCAAAAGCATAAACAGTTCTTGGCATGCCACCCGACCAATACATCTCATTAAACTTGACAAAGTTAGACACTTGAACAAACTCATTTAGGTCTGATAAGTCAGAGTCAGTTTCAACTGTAACATCCAATAGGGTTGGATTGTGAGTAGCTCCAAAACTGGCAATGAAATTTTTATAACTACCTGGTAATTCAGCTTTGAGAGTTGATTCAACAGACTCAAGTTCACTAATAGAAGCGGTGGCTGTACTTTGTGCAAATTTTTCAACAAAGCTTTGATATAAATTCATAGTTTCCATCGGTGTATAACACCAAATTAAGCGGCTTTGTCTGCTCTCGGCAATGTCCGCTTAAATTTTTTTGTTATAAGTACGTTTGCCAAACATTTAAATTTCCCGGTTTCGAATAAATACCGCTACAACCGATAACTAGCGATTCACAAAATTGCTCTAGCGGTAAGTTATTTAAATCAACTCGGAACGGAAGCTTTTCGTGACTTTGAGATACCGCGCTTAATCTTATCTGGCCAGCTAACTCGTCAAGCCAACAATATATCGTTAATAGCTCATCATTAACCGTATTTTTATATAGCTCAGTGCAATAGTTTAAAAACAAAGAAAAAAACTCTTCTTCTCTTTCAAATAAATCAAATGTAAAAGAGAGCATATTTCCGTTAGCCTCTTCGTTGATGTCAGAAGAAGTAACTATCTTTAATGGTAAAGCGATTCCATCAAATACTTTATTCAAATCAACCTCAAGTATTTATAACAATTTATTGAACACATCTTTGGAGAGGGTATAACACCCCAAAACGACGCAGATTACATTTCTTAATAATTCCACTAAATAACTTTTATGTAAACAGGTGATTACGTAGGCTTTAAAACACCCGTTATTGAAATACACCAAAACGACTTTTAATAATGTTATGGAATAAAACGCCAAGTGCTGTATAAAAAAAGTATCACTATATATGCCATTTCTCGCTTATAAAAACACAACTCATTGGCTAGTAATTTAGCTAAGTGGTTTTAATTTTTGCTGCTGTTTATTATGATGAGCGTGCACCCTGCCTTTTTAAATCCATTAAGGTTTTTTCAGTCAATTTATTAAGGATTAACGTATGTCTAGCTTTAACGAATCTCCAGAGCAAATTGCACAAGCCACCGAGGGCTATGTGATGCAGCAAACTATGTTGCGTATTAAAGATCCAAAACCGTCGCTTGCATTTTATGAAAACGTACTGGGCATGAAACTATTAGGAAAATACGACTTTCCTGATATGGAGTTTACTTTGTACTTTTTAGGCTACGAGCAAGACATGCCAAAGGGCGATGATAAAGAAAAAACACAATGGGTGTTTCGACGCCCTGCGCTGATTGAGCTTACCCATAACTGGGGTACTGAAAACGACGACAGCTTTACCGGTTATCACAGTGGTAATGAAGAACCAAAAGGCTTTGGCCATATTGGGATTAGCGTACCCGATGTATTCGCTGCCTGTGAGCGCTTTGCTAAATACGCTGTAGAATTTGTTAAAAAGCCAGATGGTGGTTCAATGAAAGGTCTTGCCTTTATTAAAGACCCTGACGGTTACTGGATTGAAATACTCTCGCCGGAGGGTATTACTGACATTATTCAATCGCAATAAAAAACATTAAACATAAAAAAGCCTGCAAATGCAGGCTTTTTGTTTACAAGTACTGTGAAAAACTTGAATTTTTTAACGAAGTAGCGCGTCTATACGCGAGTCAAGCGGCGGGTGCGATGAAAACAACTCAGCCATGCTTTTACCCCCCGCAATACCAAACGCCATCATAGATCCTTGTAACTGCGAAGGATGGTTTTGCTTTAAACGTTCAAGAGCGGAGCGCATTTTGTCGGCGCCAACTAATTTGGCTGCACCGCTATCGGCTGCAAATTCACGCTGCCTGCTGTAATGTGCCACAACTATACTTGCCAACACCCCAAACAGTACTTGGAATAACATGTCGAATAAAATGTAGGTCCAGCTTATTCCGCCCTCTTCTTCATCGCCATTAAGAAAGTTATCTACAATATTTGCCAACACTTTTGCAGCAAAAATCACAAAAGTATTAACCACACCTTGAATAAGCGTAAGCGTTACCATGTCGCCACTGGCAATATGTGACACTTCATGAGCGAGCACGGCTTCGGCTTGATCTTGGGTCATGCTTTGCATTAGCCCTGTACTTACAGCGACTAGTGAGTTGTTTTTACTTGGGCCTGTTGCAAACGCGTTCATTTCGGGGCTGTTGTAAATTGCCACTTCAGGCATTGCAATACCCGCTTTTTTGGCTTGCGCAGCAACAGTGTTTATTAACCACTGCTCAGTTTCGTTACTTGGTTGAGTAATAACCTGCGCACCTGTTGATTTTTTAGCAATCCATTTAGACATAAATAGTGAAATAAACGATCCACCAAATCCAAATACGGCTGCAATAAGTAATATACCACCCAGGCTACGATGGCTTAAGCCCAGCGCGCTCATTATAATTGAAAGCACCACACCTAATACCAACATAACCGCGAGGTTAGTTAATAAAAACAAAAATACACGTTTCATTCGAGTTCTCCAAAAATAACATTTATTGCTGAGCGATTTTTCTAAAATTTGATCGACTATGAGCAACACTACTCCTATGACACACTATGTCATAGGGGGCGTGTTATTTTGTGACAAACTATGTCACAACACAAGTAGTATTTATGGATTTATTGATAAATTTTCAAGAAGTGTTTTATAAATTTGTAATTTTGGCGTTTGCTCGCTGTAAGGGCTGATAGCAAGAATAGGAAATGGTAGCCGCGCCTTTAAACTATCTAGGTTTGCTTGGTACTCATCCATATGCTCATCAACTTGGTTGGCAATCCAACCTATACAGTTAATACCTAGGCTTTGCATATGTGCCGCGGTTAACAGCGCATGATTTAAGCAACCTAATTTCATACCAACTACCAAAATAACCGGTAGTTCCTCTGTTTTAACCCAGTCGTATAAATACTCAGTATTATTAATAGGTAAAGCCCAGCCACCCGCTCCTTCTGTAAGCATATAGTCAGCGCCTTGCTGTTTTACCGTTTTATAAGCTGCGGTAAGCTTGCTAACGTTTATACTGACCCCAGCCTGCTCTGCGGCTATGTGGGGAGCTATAGGTGGTGCAAAAGTAAAGGGATTTACAACATCGTATTTTGCACTCACCGTTGCACTTTCCATCAGCATAAGTGCGTCGGCATTAACAAGTTGATCAAACGCCATTTCAGAGCCAGCAGCTAGGGGTTTATACCCTATTGCCTTTTTTTTGTGTTGAGCAAGTAACTTTAACAATAAACTAGTTACATGAGTTTTTCCGGCGTCGGTGTCGGTGCCGGTAATAAAAAATTCTTTCATGGCTGTGCCTTTTAAACAGACGTTATTTACGCTTTATTTAATGATAACAATACTACATGGTAAGAAACACACGCTTTTTGGTTTATTAAAGGGTACGCTGCACACGCTTTTTTTAATGCCGACCTTGTTAATAACCCTTGGCGCGTATTAGCTGTGTTTTGGGTGGTTGCGCCAATAGCCTTTATTGAGCGAATAGCGTGTAATGCAGACGCATATTCGTCTGTATAAGTTTTAGAGATTACCCTGTTTACCTGAAAGCCAGAATTTTGGACCGATTGGTTTATATAATCACCCGCATTAAATGTATTAATATGGTTGTGGCTATCTACCGCGGCGAACGCTGTTTTTATTTCGTTAAGTGAGCCTTCAACTACAGTGCTAATATAAGCCTGCCCACCCGGTTTTAACACCCCATAAAGTGACTGTAAAAGCGCCTTAAAATTGGCCGACCATTGCACTGCAAAGTTACTAAAAATTATATCGATACTGTTTGCTTGCAGTGGCAAGTTATCCATATCTGCGCAAATTTTGTAATCACCTTCATTACCGCTTTTGAGCATATCAAAACTTAAATCCATTGATAACACGGTACCGTAAAGGCGTTGAAGCTGCTGGGTGTTTACAAGTGGGCCTGCGCCTAAATCAACGCATACCTTATTTTTATTGCAAGCTAATGGATTTATTAGTTTGAATAAATCATCGGCTGCTTTTTTTTGAACATGCGCATGTGTATTGTAATTACCTGCCGCTTTTGAAAAGTTAACTTGCGCTCCTTTTTTAAGTGCCGGGTTAAGCCTTTTTAATTGGGTTGTTGCAGCGGCCTTTGTAACTGGCTCAATATCCAGTGCGTGGGCAATCATAGTAGTGCCTTTGCTAAATGTTTAACAAGATAAGTAATGTCGTCAAGGGTATGTGCTGCGGTTAAAGTCACTCTTAAGCGCGCAGTATTGTATGCAACCGTGGGCGGTCTAATTGCGGTAAGCCAAATTCCTTGCTGCTTGAGTTTATTGGTCGCTTTTATTGTTTGCTCTGCACAGCCCAGAACAATCGGTTGAATAGCCATATTTGAGTCCATTACCGCTATATTATGCTGTTGTGCAAGGTGTTTAAATGCCGCTATGTTTTTATTTAATGTTGAGCGTTGCGTATCAGCTGTTTTAATGTGCTTTATACGCGTTAAGGTATTGTTTGCCATTAACGGCGACATAGCTGTTGAGTATGTGTAATCGCGATTATATTGCAGCATGTAGTCTATAAATAGGTGTGAACCCAATACACATGCGCCGCTACTGGCAACCGCTTTACCAAATGTAATGACGAGTATGTCGGGCAAAGTATCGCCAATAAGAGTTTCGCAACTACCCAACCCTGTGTTACCCAAAGCGCCAAAGCCGTGCGCATCATCTATCATCAACCAAGCATTATGTTGTTTTGCAAGGAGCAGTAAATCTTTTATGGGGGCCGTATCGCCATCCATCGAAAAAACGCCTTCGCTAATAATTAACTTGTTTTGTGCTTTTGACTTTTCGAGCCGAGACCGTAAATGGTTTAAATCGTTATGATTAAAACGTATTAATGCCGCATTAGAGTGAAGCGCCCCATCTATTAAGCTGGCGTGGTTTAACTTGTCTTGAAAAATAGCACTGCTTTGCGCTGCTGATTTATCCTGAAACAACGCTTTAATTACACTGCTATTAGCACTAAAGCCAGAATTAAAAAGCAGCCCAGCTTGATAACCAAACTGAGTGCATAAGTACTGCTCTAATGCTTGTTGCTGTATTTGATACCCAGTTACTAAAGCAGAGCTGTGGCTACCTAGCGTGTTAACATTTTCACTGTGAATAGCTATATCACCAAAGCCCAAATAGTCATTACTAGCAAAATTTAAGTACGTTTTATTATCAACCTCAATAGTGCGTGCCGTGGCATTTTGCACCACGTGACGTTTTCGTAAAAGCGATTGCTCTGCCCGCTCATTAAGGTGTGTGCTAATAAATTCAAATGGCATGAGTAAGACTTAATTAGGCTTCGTAAAACAATTCAGATGTGGCTTTATCAGCTACTTGCGATGAAAGCGACGCAGCTACGGCTTCGTCTGAATAACCTTCACGCGTTTCTGGGTTCATACCTAACTTTTTAATAAGGTTCATGTCAGCATCGGCTTCTGGATTTTCTGTAGTAAGTAGTTTATCACCATAAAATATAGAGTTAGCGCCCGCAAAAAAGCACATTGATTGCATTTGCTCATTCATGGCGTTACGCCCTGCCGACAAACGAACATAACTGTGTGGCATCATTATACGTGCTGTTGCTATGGTGCGTATAAACTCAAAATGGTCTAAATCATCAACGTTTTCAAGCGGGGTACCTTTTACTTTTACCAGCATATTAATAGGCACACTTTCTGGCTGCTGGGGTAGGTTAGCTAACTGCATAAGTAAGCCATAACGGTCGGCGGCTTGCTCTCCCATACCCACTATACCGCCTGAACAAACTTTCATACCGGCATCGCGCACATGATCTATGGTATTTAATCTGTCTTCAAACGTGCGCGTTGATATAATTTGCTCGTAGTATTCAGGTGATGTGTCTAAATTATGGTTATAGTAATCTAAACCTGCACTGCTTAGTTCGTGCGCTTTTTCGTTTGTGAGTTTGCCCAGCGTCATGCAGGTTTCAAGGCCAAGCTCTTTAACTTCTTTTACCATTTTTGAAATGTATGGCATGTCTCTGTCTTTTGGATCTGACCAAGCTGCACCCATACAAAAACGTGTTGCGCCTTTTTGTTTAGCTAAACGGGCTTGTTCTACTACTTTTTCTACTTCTATAAGGCGTTCGCGTTCAAGGTCAGTTTTATAATGGCCTGACTGCGGGCAATATTTGCAGTCTTCTGGGCATGCCCCTGTTTTAATTGATAACAAGGTAGAGATTTGCACTTCATTTGGATTGAAGTTAGCACGGTGAACCGACGCAGCTCTAAACAGTAAATCGTTAAACGGCATTTCAAATAAGGCTTTAACTTCGCTATGGGTCCAATCGTGACGAACAGGTGCACGTTCCATAATTCTCTCTTTATTTTTTTCATATTGGTGATGTTGGATTAGTCTAAAACTTCACGTACCATTGTCAACGAAGCTCACCCAGTTAAAGTTTACATATGAACAATAAGCAACCAATTGATTTAAATTTTGATCGTGAACACATTTGGCATCCATACACATCAATGACTCAGCCTATTCCTGTTTACCCTGTCACCCATGCTAAACACAATATAATTCACCTCGAAACAGGCGAACAACTAATTGATGGGATGGCATCGTGGTGGAGTGCTATTCATGGTTATAACCACCCCGCTATTAACCGGGCAATGGTTGAACAAATTAATGACATGAGCCATATAATGTTTGGGGGTATTACGCATTCAAGTGCAGTTGAGCTGTGCAAAAAGCTCGTCAAAATTACACCCAGCAGCTTAAACAAAGTATTTTTAGCTGATAGTGGCTCAGTGAGTGTTGAAGTAGCTATTAAAATGGCACTGCAATACTGGTTAAGCCAAGGTATTAAAACAAAACAAAAATTAATGACGCCTTATAAGGGCTATCATGGCGATACGTTTGCTGCAATGAGTGTATGCGATCCTGTTAACTCTATGCATAGCCTATATAAAGGTTTTTTACCTGATCACATATTTGTACCTGCCCCGGCCAGTAAGTTTTCTGGTACTTTTGAAAAAAGTGAAGCGATTGAACTTGAACATTATTTTAAAAATAATCACCAACACGTAGCCGCTTTTATCATTGAGCCTATTGTACAAAACGCAGGGGGTATGAATTTTTACCACCCCGACTATTTAGCCTGTGTAAGGCAACTATGCACGCAATATAATGTACTTTTAATTTGCGACGAAATAGCCACTGGCTTTGGCCGAACAGGTAAATTATTTGCGGTTGAACACGCCAATATTGAACCTGATATTTTATGCATAGGTAAAGCACTAACGGGTGGCTCAATGACTTTGTCTGCCACACTGACTAGCGATGAAATTGCCAAAGGCATAAGCGAAGGTGAAGCCGGTGTTTTGATGCACGGTCCTACCTTTATGGGTAACCCGCTAGCGTGTGCCGCTGCGTGTGCCAGCATAGATTTATTACTTGAGCAAAATTGGCAACAGCGTGTAGCTGATATAAATGACCAACTCCAGCAATTACATCAATGTATGGAGCTCAAAGACGTTGCTGATGTAAGAACCTTAGGTGCAATAGGCGTTGTAGAATTATCTGATGAAGCGGGAAGCATTGATGTTGCCACTATCCAAGCTTATTTTGTAGAAAAAGGTGTATGGATCCGCCCTTTCGGTAAACTAATTTATCTTATGCCACCGTATATAAGTGACGAAAACAGTATTAAAACGCTTTGCAATGCAATTTACAGTGCAATTAAAGGCAAACATTACGTTAAAGCTTGCTAAATATTGTCGGTCTAAAAGTGATGCTAATTAGCCAAAGACGGATTTAACTTGATGTAGATCATCTATATTAATTAAATTCGTCCTTAAGCCTTCAAATATGTGTTTAGTGGTTTTAGTATATTGCTCTTCGTAATATTTACGGATATGATAATACCTATCATTTACAATTACCTTTTGGACGTCTTACATGAACTTATTTTTTAAACCCGCCAAAGCATTAGGTGCCTCTTTTTTAATCGCGTCTGCATTTATTTCACAACCTATATTTGCTAACGGCCCTATTGGCGAGCATGTAAATCACCTTCAAGCTAACCTTAAAAGTTATAATGAAGAAGTTGAGTGGATGGTAGGTAAAGTGGACACGCTTGTTAGCACCTACGAAAGTAAAGGCGCTAAAGCTGTAAACACCGACGATTTAATTGAATATTGGGAATCGGTAAAATTTCACAGTGCAATTGAAACTAACTTAGTACCTGTTTATGCCTCTATTTGGCAAGGTTTGTACGGTGTGAAAATGGCAATTGATGGTGGTAAATCAGCAGCTGAAGTACGTACACACCAACACGCTATGAACACTGCCTTATGGCAAGGTTTAGGTGCTGTTAAACTAGCGGCTAAATTTCAACAAAAAGGCTTGTTAAAGACGGTTACAGCCACAGCAAGCAAAGAAATGACACAAAGTGCAACAATAGACGAAATAAAGCACAAACTAGACCGCGTTATCGCAAAACTTGCTGAACGCCTTCAAGACGAAGCAACTGAAATTGTACACGACACCTACCTACACTTATTCGAAGGCGTTGAAGGAACACTTATTGAGCAAGATGCCAATTTAGTAGAGGCACTTGAAAAAGATTTTAACGTAACGCTTCCAAAAGCGATTGCAGACAACAAAAGTGTTGATGAAGTGCGTGATGTAGTAACTGACATGCAAACAAAATTAGACCGCGCTAAGGGTTTAATTGAAAAAGCCGAAAAAAATCGTAAGGACGTTTTTTAGTGGAACGCAGAACCTTTATACAAGGGTTGGCTGCACTAGGGGTAATGGGCTCATTGCCATTACCTCTATCGCAGGCTTTTGCCAATACGGTACATAATCCCGTGTCGGTTGACGATTTACCAAAGCTTAAAGGTGATTTAACCTTATATTTAGGCCGAGGTGAAGGTGGTTTGTACGAAAATGTATTACAAGCTATCCAAAAAAATAACCCTGATTTTAATTTAGCTATTCGCCGCGGACCCACCGCTGCGCTTGCCAACACAATTGTTGCAGAAGCCAAAGCTGGCGTTAAACGCGCTGATTTATTTTGGGCGGTTGACTCTGGTGCTATTGGCCTAGTAACTGATGCAGGACTTGCTAAGCCACTGCCAAACGATTTATCAGCGCAACTGCAGCCACAATTTAAGTATAAAGAGTGGGCACCAGTAACCGGCCGTATACGTACATTGCCTTATAACACATCACGTTTAACGAAAGATCAAATTCCAACGAGTATTATGGAAATTGCTGAAAGCGATTTGAGTATAGGTTGGGCGCCTGCCTATGCGTCTTTTCAATCGTTTGTTACTGCAATGCGTATTTTAGAAGGTGATGATAAAACAGCTAAATGGCTCAAAAAAGTTAAAAAGCGTGCAAAAACCTACGCTGGTGAATTAGGTGTTGTTATGGGGGTAGAACGGGGTGAAGTAGATATCGGCTTTGCCAATCATTACTACACCTTGCGATTGAAGTCAGGCAAGCCTGATGCAAAACTTGATTTAGCGTTTACTCAAAACGACGCAGGCTGTTTGGTAAATGCTTCTGGCATTTTAACGCTTAACAGTGACCCGCTTGCAACTAACTTTATGCGTTATTTACTGAGTAAAGAAGTGCAAGGTTATTTAGCACGTGAAGCATACGAAATACCGCTAGTAAACGGTATTGAGCAGCCAGACGGTTTACCTTCGCTTTCAAGTGTTTTACCACCTAAAATTGATTTAACACAACTTGCAGATTTACGTCCCACTATTGACTTAATGCGCAGCAACGGCGTTTTATAATGCGAATACCTCCATCTTATCCAATGGCGCTGCTTGCAGCGCTCATTACGCTTACTCCTATTTGTATATTAATGGTGCTTGCAAGTGACTCAAGCTCTTATTTTGATAGCCATAACTTGGCCATTTTAGGCAATACACTGGCTTTAATGGGCTTAACTGTTTTGGGTTCTATTTTGATTGGCGTGCCACTGGCATTTATAAGTGCCTATGTTCATTTACCCTTTAAAAAAGCATGGCTTGTATTGTTTGCAGCCCCGCTTGCTATTCCCAGTTATATTGGTGCATTTACGCTTTACGCGGCATTTGGCCCTGGGGGCGAAATAAATAATCTATTGGGATTTGAAACACCCCCTATGTATGGGTTATCAGGTGCTGCAATAGTTATGACACTGTATACGTTTCCATTTGTAATGATGACTACCCGATCATCGTTATTAAGTTTAGATGCCAGCATGGTAAACGCAGCACGTACATTGGGTATGTCGATGACCCAAAGTGTATTCAACGTTATTTTACCCCGTGTAGTGAATGGCATTGCTGCTGGGGCGTTATTAGTGGCACTTTATACTTTATCTGACTTTGGCACCCCAGCCATGATGCGTCTTGATACCTTTACACGTGTTATTTATGTTGAATACAACGCCTTTGCACTGGGTCGCGCAGCGATGCTGTCGCTTCAGTTAATGATTATTGTAGGCTTTTTATTACTTATAGAGTCGCAAATAAAAACAGCTACTGAGCGAAATGGCCGCCCTCTTATTTTATTTCCAAGTAAGCTACAACTAGGTGCTATATTTACTCTGTTCGCTCCTGTCCTACTAATGGCTATAGGTTTACCATTGACTATATTTTTTATATGGCTTGCAAGAGATGGAGTAAGTAATTTTGACTTTACAATTGCATGGCACTCTACTTATGCGTCTGCACTTGCTGCTATGGTGGCAGTTATTGTCGCTGTGCCAGTTGCACATGCAGCCCTCAGTGGTAAAGCTGGTCGAATTATGGAGCGAGTAACCTACTTTGGCTTTGGCATACCTGGCATTGTGATGGGCACGGCGCTCGTTTATGGCGGGTTACAATTACCATTTTTATATCAAACTTTAGGGCTATTAATCATAGCGTACATGCTACGTTTTTTACCTCTGGCGGTTGGTTCAATTCGCACCAGCACCGAACATTTAGATCCAAGCTTGGTTAAATCTGCTCGCGTGCTTGGCGCAAGCCCGCGTGAAGCCTTCACGCGTATTACCTTGCCTTTAACCATGCGCGGTATCGTGGCTGGTGGCGCATTGGTGTTTTTAGAATCAATGCGTGAACTTGAAGCCACCTTATTATTAGGTCCAACAGGGTTTGAAACTCTGTCTACTTATTTATGGCGTGTATACGAAGCTGGCTATTTTGGCCGAGCTGCCATACCTGGGCTGTTATTAGTGGTGATCTCTGCTTGTGGTTTAGCTATTATGATGTCTGGCGAAAAACGTAACCAGTTTGAATATTAAGGATTTGAAGTAAATGCTATCTGTAAGTCAGTTGTCTATAGATTATGGCAGTAATCGTGTTGTGAGCGATTTAAATTTAACGCTTGGTGAAAACGAAATCCTAATGCTTGTTGGTCCAACCGGTTGTGGTAAAAGTACAATATTGCAAGCACTAGCAGGGTTAATACCTATCTCTGAGGGTGATATAAACGCAGATAAATGGCGTGCAACTCCTAATAAATCGGTGCCCCCTGAAAAGCGCAGTGTAGGTATGGTTTTTCAAGATTTTGCGTTATTTCCGCATTTGACGGTTGAGCAAAATATTTGTTTTAAATTAAAAGATAACAGCGTTGCGAATCATTGGATCAACTTACTTGGTCTAGATGAATTTAGAACAAAAAAACCAGCGACTCTGTCTGGCGGCCAGAAACAACGTGTTGCTCTAGCACGTACCCTTGCCCACCAGCCCGATTTTGTATTACTCGATGAGCCGCTATCAAATTTAGACGCAGCTTTAAAAGACATTTTGCGTTGGGATATACGAAATGCACTTAAAAATGCGGGTGTGCCAGCTATTTGGGTAACACATGACCAAGAAGAAGCCCTATCTGTTGGTGACCGTGTTGGTGTATTAAAAGGCGGAAAAATACAACAAATTGACACTCCCGAAAAATGCTTTAGTACCCCCGCTAATCGTTTTGTTGCGCGTTTTTTGGGTGAAGCTAGCTTTATAAAAGGCACGTTAAATAATGGCCAAGCGCTTACCGACATTGGTAATGCTCCCGCTCACGGTGTTGACTGGGCTCATGGCGATGTTGATGTATTATTGCGTCCAGACGATGTTTTATTAGTGCAAAGCAGTGTAGGTAATAATGGCGAAGTTATTTGGGTACGTTTTGAAGGTGGAAGCCGATTATGCGCAATTAAACTCGCCTGTGGTACTTTAGTCACTAGCCGTGTGAGTCACGAAGTGGTTGTTCACCCTGGTGATAACGTGCATGTTTCGCTAAGCACTTCTCATCCACTGGCGGCATTTAAACGCTAGCGGATTAACCATGTTATTTTGGAGGAAACTATGAACGGACCAAACCCAAATAACCCATCTCCAATGCCAGGGTTTCCTCAAGTAGGTTATTTAAAAAATTTTATTACGTCACCTAATATCGAAGTAGGTGATTACACGTATTACGACGACCCTGATGGGCCTGAACATTTTGAAAAAAATGTCCTTTATCATTTCGATTTTATTGGAGACAAACTTATTATCGGGAAGTTTTGTGCCATAGCAAAAGATGTAACTTTTATAATGAATGGGGCCAATCATCAAAGTGCTGGTTTTTCTACCTACCCTTTTTTTATATTTGGTAACGGGTGGGAAAAGTCTGCACCCCAACCAGGTGATTTACCTTTTAAAGGCGATACTGAAATAGGGAATGATGTGTGGATTGGCTATAACGCCACCATCATGCCTGGGGTAAAAATAGGAAGTGGCGCAATCATTGCCTGTAAATCGGTAGTGACCAGCGATGTCCCTGCTTATGCTGTCGTTGGTGGGAATCCAGCAAAAATAATCAAACAGCGTTTTGACGATAAAACGATTAGTGCACTGCTATCCATAGCATGGTGGGACTGGAGCAGTGACAAAATCACTACTCATTTAGATGCTATAACTCACAATAATTTAGATGTACTGTCTAAACTTTAGCACTACCACTCAAACATATACGCCATTTTACTTATCGTTTTAAGCGGCACATTATGCGAGTTACGTTTAGCGTATAGGTGCTGCATAGATTTATCTTTAACTTCACCCACAATCACTTCTTTTACTTGATAACCTAAGGCAACAGCTGCTTGAGTGTATGCCACAAATTCCCATTTTTTAATATTGGTGTTGTCTACAATTACAAGCGGAATGTCTTGTGCGAGGGCCTGTATAAAACGGGCTAAATTTAAATTATGGTATTGGGGTAATTTAAATTTATCAAAGTGATACTCACCCTGCTCGTTTAAAAAGTAATCGTCTGTTGAGCAAATTAAATATTGGCTTTCATCTGCAGTCGCTAATTCGTCTGCTAAATTTTGTGCATAATACGACTTACCGCTTCCAGGTAGTCCACGTAAAATAAAAACTTGTTTCATAGCATCCATTTCTAAAGTAATGGTCATTATTGAGTAATCAAAAAATATATAATGCCACAAAATCGTTAAACTTCAGAGCAGCAAATAACAAACTTAGTCATTTGTGCCTTAAAATCGACTAAAAATAAACCGCATTGATAAAAACTTTTAAAGAGTTGCCCGCAACAGTTTTTTTATTTTACTTTACTAGGTAAGATACAGGGTTCTAGTACAGCACCTTCTATTAATAAAATAGAGCGTATGTGTTGTACATATTTAAATAAATAAAGTTAGGCAACTTATATCATTGGAGTGAAGATGAGCCATTTAGCGATTTCAGAGCTATTAAAAGGCAATGTTGCGGTAGACAGCCAAGTAACAATTAAGGGCTGGATCCGTACTCGCCGCGATTCAAAAGCAGGAATATCATTTTTAGCCGTTCATGACGGTTCGTGTTTTGATCCTATTCAAGCGGTAGTTCCTAATTCACTAAATAATTATGATGAAGTTACTAGCTTAACAGCCGGTTGTTCTGTATCGGTTACTGGTGTTTTAGTTCAATCTGCTGGCCAAGGTCAATCGTTTGAAATTCAAGCTAATTCAGTAAAAGTTTTAGGTTGGGTAGAAAACCCAGATTCATACCCAATGTCGGCAAAGCGCCACAGCATTGAATACTTACGCGAACACGCGCACCTTCGCCCTCGTACTAACATGATTGGCGCTGTTACACGTGTACGTAACTGTTTAGCACAAGCTATCCATCGTTTTTATCACGAGCAAGGCTATTATTGGATCAGCACACCGATTATCACAGCAAGTGACTGTGAAGGCGCAGGTGAAATGTTCCGTGTATCGACACTCGATATGCAAAACCTTCCACGTACAGATAAAGGCGATGTTGATTACAGCGAAGACTTTTTTGGTAAAGAAGCATTTTTAACTGTATCTGGCCAGTTAAACGGCGAAACTTACGCGTCTGCAATGTCAAAAATTTATACGTTTGGCCCAACTTTCCGTGCAGAAAACTCAAATACTTCACGTCACTTAGCTGAATTTTGGATGGTTGAACCAGAAGTTGCGTTTGCTGATTTAGAAGACATCGCAAAACTTGCAGAAAACATGCTTAAGTACGTATTTAAAGCGGTACTTGAAGAGCGCCGTGACGATATGGAGTTTTTTGCACTACGTGTTGAAAAAACAGCCATTAGCCGTTTAGAAGAATTTGTAGAAAAAGACTTTGCCCAAGTTGATTACACTGACGCAGTAGAAATACTTAAAGCCTGTGGTAAAAAGTTTGAGTACGCTGTTGAATGGGGTGTAGATTTACAATCAGAGCACGAACGCTACTTAGCAGAAGAACATTTTAAAGCACCTGTAGTAATTAAAAACTACCCACGTGATATTAAAGCATTTTACATGCGCCAAAACGAAGACGGCAAAACCGTTGCCGCTATGGACGTAGTTGCACCGGGTATTGGTGAAATTATTGGTGGTTCTCAGCGTGAAGAGCGTTTAGATGTGCTTGATGCGCGCCTTGAAGAAATGGGCTTAAACAAAGAAGACTACAGCTGGTACCGCGATTTGCGTAAATACGGTAGCGTACCGCATTCAGGCTTTGGTTTAGGTTTTGAGCGCTTAGTTGCTTATGTAACAGGTATGGGCAACGTACGTGATGTAATTGCCTTCCCTCGTACAAAAGGCAGCGCAACGTACTAAAATTTAGATTAATAAGTTGTTTTAATATTAAAAACCAGCCAATTGAAGTGACCCCAATAAGTTGGACTCATTTCTAAGCGGCAACCAAGGCCTGATTTCGATATTGTATCGGACTCAGGCCTTTTAGTTTTAGCTTAATGCGTTCGTTGTTGTAATAATCGATGTATTCTTTGATGTTTTCAATGAGTTCATTTGCGTCCTTGAACGTCTCATTGTGATACATCTCAGTTTTTAATATGCCGAAGAAGTTTTCTGCAACGGCATTGTCTAAGCAGTTTCCTTTTCGAGACATACTTTGAATTAGCCCATGCTTTTTCAGGTGTTGTTGATATCGTTTATTTTGATATTGCCAACCTTGGTCTGAGTGGATGAGTGGTCTCTCATGCTTCAACAGCTTTGCTGTTGCGGCTTTAAGCATGTCAGTCACTAGTGGTAGCGTGACAGATGTCCTTACCTCATAGCTGACCACTTCTTGGTTAAATAGGTCTATTACCGGTGACAGGTATACCTTTTCTCCATTGACTTTAAATTCAGTGACATCGGTCACCCATTTTTGATTGGGCTTCTTTGCCGTAAATTCACGTTTGAGAACATTTTCAGCGATTCTACCGACTTCACCTTTGTAAGAGGTGTAGCGTTTAGGTCTGACTTTTGATTTCAAGCCAAGTTCGCCCATCAAGCGTTGCACGCGCTTATGATTAACCACCAAACCCATTGCTCTTAGCGTGCAAGTTACCCTACGGTAGCCGTATCGTCCTTTGTGCTTGTGATAGATATCACGTATTCTTTCGCATAAGTCAGTGTTGGAACAGGGTTGAACCAGTGTATTACGATGGTAATAATACACACTCTTGGGAAGCCCTGTGACCTTTAATAAGTGTTGTAAGCTGTATTTTGCCTTGAGCTCTTCGACAACTATCGTTTTGTCTTTGCTTTTTTCTTTCTGGCCTGAGCCAAGGCTTCTAACTTTTTTAAGACTGCGTTCTCTGCACGTAGATAATCCAATTCTTCCCTGAGCTCTTTTTCAGACATGTCTGCTGATGGTTTAGGAGTTGAAGAATGATTCGTCACGCGAGGCCTACCTTTTTTCTTTGGTTTTAGTCGGGTTATACCCCCGTGAGCATAAAGCTTTTGCCATTGAAATAAAATACCTGGGGATGATAAGTCGAAATAGGCGCTAGTATAACCCAAAGACCAATCATTAATTTCCATCGTCTCGAGCACATGAATTTTGAACCCGCCTGAATAAGGTAACTGTTTATGGATAAAACTCTTTGACCCATTAAGCAGGTAGACCTGAAACCAATAACGAATAAGCCGAGCGCTAATATTGTACTTTCTACTTAATGCTTCAGAGTTTTCCTGCTCAGCAAGTTGTGCGAGCTTTAACTTAAATATTCTTTTGTACTTGGACATAAAAAGACCCCCAGTAATTGGATTGTCCAACTATTGGG
>NZ_LOFI01000013.1:0-44283 GCF_001469195.1 Pseudoalteromonas sp. 10-33
TATTACGATGGTAATAATACACACTCTTGGGAAGCCCTGTGACCTTTAATAAGTGTTGTAAGCTGTATTTTGCCTTGAGCTCTTCGACAACTATCGTTTTGTCTTTGCTTTTTTCTTTCTGGCCTGAGCCAAGGCTTCTAACTTTTTTAAGACTGCGTTCTCTGCACGTAGATAATCCAATTCTTCCCTGAGCTCTTTTTCAGACATGTCTGCTGATGGTTTAGGAGTTGAAGAATGATTCGTCACGCGAGGCCTACCTTTTTTCTTTGGTTTTAGTCGGGTTATACCCCCGTGAGCATAAAGCTTTTGCCATTGAAATAAAATACCTGGGGATGATAAGTCGAAATAGGCGCTAGTATAACCCAAAGACCAATCATTAATTTCCATCGTCTCGAGCACATGAATTTTGAACCCGCCTGAATAAGGTAACTGTTTATGGATAAAACTCTTTGACCCATTAAGCAGGTAGACCTGAAACCAATAACGAATAAGCCGAGCGCTAATATTGTACTTTCTACTTAATGCTTCAGAGTTTTCCTGCTCAGCAAGTTGTGCGAGCTTTAACTTAAATATTCTTTTGTACTTGGACATAAAAAGACCCCCAGTAATTGGATTGTCCAACTATTGGGGGTCACTTCATAAATGCGGTTTTTTAATACGTGTTAAACGTTATTTAGTATCATCTTTAGCAACGTCTGATTGCTCTTCAGATACCTCGTCTGCTTCTGGCTCTAATGTTTCTAGCTTTACTACTTCAGCAACGGTTTCGTTTTGTGTTGGCTTTTGGCCATAAAACGTTTCACCTGACGCAGCCATTGATACTAGCGACTCACACGGTGTAAATATAGCGTTGCTATTGGCAAGCGTAGACATATCCGAACTTACTTTACTCGCACCGAGTTTGTCCATGTAGCTAAATGGACCACCTAGGAATGGTGGGAAGCCAATACCAAAAATAGCACCAATGTCACCATCACGTGGGCTTGCAATAATGCCCTCGTCTAAACAACGTGCAGCTTCATTTAGCATTTGCGCTACACAACGCTGTGCAATTTCACTTTTGTTTAAACGTGAATTTGGTGTTACATCTAGTAGCTCGTATACTGACTCATCAACCTTTTTGCCTTTTTTCTCGTAATCATAAAAACCACGACCCGTTTTACGACCAAGGCGTTTTGAATCAATCATACGTGAAAAGGCATTAGGTCCTTTAAAGCGCTCTCCCAATTCTTTTTCAAGAATAGGTGCGATCTTAGAGCCAATATCAATACCTACTTCGTCAAGTAATGCAAGCGGACCTACTGGGAAACCAAACTCTACAAGGGCTGCATCAATTTTTTCAATTGGCTCACCAGCAAGCATTAAGTTAGCCGCTTCATTTAAGTAAGGTGCAAGTATGCGGTTTACGTAAAAACCAGCCATATCTTTAACAACAATTGGCGTTTTACCCTGCTTACGCGCAAAATTAACAACACGTGCGATTGTCTCTTGAGACGTGCCTTCGTGCGGAATAATTTCAACCAGTGGCATTTTTTCTACTGGAGAGAAATAATGCAAGCCAATTACGTTTTCAGGACGTGTAGCATTTGCCGCAATCTGAGAAATAGGCAACGATGACGTATTACTCGCAAAAATTGTATTCTCTTGGCATTGCTGTTCTACGTCCGCAACCATACCTTGCTTAAGTACTAAGTCTTCAAATACCGCTTCAATAACTAAATCAATGTGTTTAAAGCCACTGTAGTCAGTTGTACCGGTAATACGGTTCATTGTTAACTGCATATCTGCTTTAGACATAATGCGGCGCTTAAGGCGCTTATCAAGAATTTTGTAGGTGTAGTTCATTGCATTGCTAATGCCTTGCTCTGCTACATCTTTAATACGAACAGGCAGCTTCGCTTTTACAGCACTGACGTGGGCAATACCCGCGCCCATCAAGCCACCACCTAATACTGCCGTTTTGGTGATTGCGGGTGCATCGTCGTTGCGCCACTCTTTTTTCATTTCTGTGGTAGCAAAAAATAAGCCACGAAGCGCTTTAGATTGCTCACTCATTACAAGTGTTGCAAAACCCTCAGCTTCTGTTTTGTAAGCTTTTAGCTCATCAAGTTCTACGCTTGCACGTACCGCTTTAATAATAGCTAATGGCGCTGGATAGTGCCCGCCCGTCTTTTTCAAGACGTTTTCTTTCGCTTTTTTAAAGATAAAGTTACGACCAAATGGGTTTGACTCTAATAACTTGCTTACTTTATCGAGCTTTGGCTCTTTAGCTTGTGGCTTTTTCTTGGCAGCAAATTCTTTTGCCACTTTTAAAAGTACGCTATGCGGTACACACTCATCCAATACGCCTGCTTTTTTAGCCTGCTTAGGACGTATTTGCTTACCAGTTAGCATCCACTCAAGTGCTTTTTGAATGCCCACGATTTTTGTTAAACGCTGCGTACCACCGCCACCAGGTAATAAACCTAGTTGAACTTCAGGCAAGCCAATTTTCGTCAAATCGCTATCTGTACCGACACGGTAATCACACGCTAATGCAAACTCTAAACCACCACCAAGCGCCGCACCATGAATGGCACTTACCGTGGTATAAGGTAGTTTTTTCATATCAAAAAAAGCTTGATGACACAGCTCACTGATGGCAAGCGCATCTTCACGTTTTTCTACGCTATCAAGCATTTTCACGTCAGCGCCTGCAATAAAGTTATCACTCTTGCCGCTAATAAAAACCATGCCTTTAACAGCATGCTCTTGTGCTAGTGCTAATAACGCTTTTAAATCGTCTGCAAACGAGTCGCGCAGGGTGTTCATTTTTTCACCCGGCACATCGATAGTTACAACGGCAATTTTGTTTTCGTCTACCGCTAAATTAAAAACTGAATCTGTCATTACGCGCTCTCCAATACAAAGGCTGCACCTAAACCACCAGCAGCACACGCTGTTGTTAATGCTAAACCGCCACCACGACGTTTAAGCTCGTTTAAGCTTTGTGTGATTAAGCGAGCACCTGTTGCTGCAAATGGATGACCATATGCCAGTGAGCCGCCATTCACGTTAAACTTGTCCATGTTAATTTCGCCAATTGCTTTGCTACGACCTAGTTTTTCTTGCGCAAACTTGTCTGAGGCAAACATTTTCATGTTCGCAAGGGCTTGCGATGCAAATGCTTCATGCATTTCAATTAAATCTAAATCAGCAAGCGTAATACCGGCTCTGTCTAGTGCGATAGGCGTTGAATGCGCAGGACCCATTAGCATGTCTTGCTCTACACCAATAGCAGAAAAAGCAAAGCTGCGAACGTAACCTAAAATTTCGTAACCAAGCGCGCGCGCTTTACTTTCGTTCATCATTAATACCGCAGCTGCGCCATCTGTTAGCGGTGTTGCATTAGCAGCTGTAACCGAGCCATGTTGACGGTCAAATACAGGTTTTAGCTTTGCGTAACCTTCAACAGTAGAGTTTTTACGAATATTGTTATCTTCTTCAATAAAGCTTTTATACGGTGGTAAATGAGCCGTCATTACTTCATCTTTAAGCTTGCCATCAGCCCAGGCTTGCGTTGCAAGCGTGTGTGAACGATGTGCTAATGCATCTTGATCTTCACGGCTAATGTTATGTGTTTTAGCCATTTGCTCAGCCGTTTGACCCATTGAAAGACCAGTTGAGTACTCTGCAACTGCAGGCGGTACTGGCATTAAGTCTTTTAAACGTAACTTTGAAAAAATTTGTAAGCGTTGGCCTAAAGTACGCGCCTTGTTTAAATCAACTAAACTACCTGCCAATTTTTTACTTACGCCAATAGGTAATACAGACGATGAATCAGCACCACCGGCAATACCTACACTTACAGAGCCCGCCATAATAGACTCAGCTACGTTAGCAATTGCCTGAAAGCTGGTAGCACATGCACGTGACACTGAATAAGCATCAACACCAACTGGCATGCCTGTACCCAGTACAATTTCACGCGCAATATTCGGCGCTTCTGGCATTTGTACTACTTGACCAAATACAAGTTGATCGATTTCTGATTTGTCGAAATTTAATCGCTCAAGCATTTCGTTAACCACTAATTTACCCATATCAAGTGCTGGTACGTGGTGGAATGCTGTTGCTTGTTTTGCAAACGGTGTACGAAGGCCACTTACTATGGCAATACGATCACCCTTTGGTGTTTTTAGTATGTTTTGCTCAGACATTTATGCTCTCCCGCTGACAGGTCTGACCTGTTTGTTTTCCTCGATTCTAAACAACCCGTGTGCTAAAGCCAATAGATAAACTGAAATTTATACAAAGTAGTCAACTTTACATATAGCACAATAGGCTTTTTTAAACGCATTTACAAAGATTTGTGGTACGCTAAAAACCGTTAAAAAATAACGAACTATTTTAAAAAATACAGTCTAACTCTTGAGTTACCTAATTATAAACCTTATAAATAGGTCAGTATTTGCAACCTAACCCATTTAGGTACTAACCCAGCTGACGAGGACAGTCCACTTATTATGGCAGCTAACGCATTTTCACAATTAAAAACGTACTTAGATACACAAATCATTGGCCAGCCAGAGCTTACTCAAGCATTACTTATTGCTATTTTAGCTGACGGCCATTTATTAGTTGAGGGCCCACCAGGGCTTGCAAAAACACGCGCCGTAAATGCGCTTGCAAAAGGTATTGAAGGTTCGTTCCAACGTGTCCAGTTTACACCCGATTTATTACCTGCGGATGTTACAGGTACTGATATTTACCGCCAACAAACAAGCGAGTTTGTATTTGAAAAAGGCCCACTTTTTCATAACCTTATTTTGGCTGATGAAATTAACCGCGCCCCAGCAAAAGTACAGTCAGCACTACTAGAAGCCATGGCAGAGCGCCAAGTAACGGTAGGTAAAAACACGTACCCACTTAGCGACTTATTTATGGTTATGGCAACTCAAAACCCGCTAGAGCAAGAAGGCACCTACCCGCTACCTGAAGCACAGCTTGACCGCTTTTTATTACATTTGAGTATTGGTTATCCGGGCGCCGAGCACGAGCTTGACATTTTACGCTTAACGCGAGGCGAAGCATTAAAAGAGCAGCAAGCTGTTTTACAAAAAATTAGCCAAAGCGAATTATTTACTGCCCGCCAAGCAATTTTAGGTTTGTACTTAGCCGAGCCACTTGAGCAGTATTTAGTTCAACTTATTATTGCAACGCGAGAAGGCGCTAAACTAGATGAGCAATTGGGCCGCTGGATTGAATTTGGCGCAAGCCCTCGTGCAACTATTGCGCTAGATAAATGTGCACGTGCTCATGCGTGGTTACAGGGCCGTGACTTTGTAGCCCCTGATGACATACAAGCCGTTGTTCATAATGTATTACGTCACCGTATTATTTTGAGTTACGAGGCACAGGCCGATGGCATTACTAAAGATCAGGTCATTAGCCGAATTGTTGAACTGGTAGCTGTACCGTAATTTATGCAAAAACAATTAGACCCTCAGGCATGGCTTAAACAAAGCCATAGCCACGGTGTTAATTTAGCACTAAAAGAGCTAATGTATTACAAAGCCAAAGCGCAACTGCTTGAGCTTGCCCCTAAGGTAAAGATTAAAAATACTTTAGCGGGGCAATACCTTGCACCGCACAAAGGCCGTGGTATGGAGTTTGCCGAAGTACGTCATTACCAGCAAGGTGACGATATACGCTCAATTGACTGGCGAGTTACAGCGCGTACAGGCGAAACCCATACAAAACTTTTTCAAGAAGAAAAAGAACGCCCAGTTTTTGTATTTACCGATTTTTCAAACTCTATGCTATTTGGCTCAAAGCTACTGCTTAAGTCAGTGCAAGCTGCGCACATTAGTGCATTAGTTGCTTGGTCTGCGTGCCAGCGTGGCGACAGAATTGGCGGTATTGTATTCAATCAGCATGCACACCTAGAACTTAAGCCGAGTGCGCGAGAAAAAGCAGTATTAAAGCTTTGCCACAACTTATGCGCAAACCATCAGCAAGCCCTTACAAATATTGATGCTAAAGCCAGCAATAACTTTAGTGATAACCTAAAGCGCCTTAATCATTTGGCAAAGCCTGGGAGTTTAGTGTATTTAGTCTCTGACTTCAGCGCCTTAGATGACGCAAGCTTTAAACAGCTTGAAATACTTAGCCGTCATTGTGAGCTCATAGGGTGCCATATTAGCGACCCATTTGAACATCAATTACCCGCTTTTAAAAACACAGTAACGGTTAATGCGAACGGCCAAAACTTTGCCTTACCGCTTATGGATAATACATTTAGGGCGCAGTTTGCCAAAAATGCAGAAGATGCTTTTAATACGCGCCTTACTCGCTTAACTAAATCGGGTCTTAATTTAATATCATTCAATGCAGCCGACCCACTTGAGCTGCAGCTAGTGAGAAAATAAACCATGCAAACCAATCCTCTTGAGGGCCTGCACGATGTAATAGCACCAAACCACGTTGACTGGTGGCCACTTGCCCCAACATGGTGGGTGATCATTGCTCTACTTTTTATTGCGCTATTGAGTGCAGTTTATGCAATTTACAAAGCGTATCAATATAAAGAAGCAAAACGCTATGCTGTTTTATTGAGTCAAAATGAGCAGAGCCCTCAGCAGTTACATATTATTTTAAAACGCCTAGTAGTTGAATATTACGGTAAACACCTTGCCGCGCAGCCTACAAAGCAATGGTGTGAAACGCTAAACACACTCAGTGGGCTGACTTTTACCGAGCAAGAAATTTTAAGCCTATACAGCAGTGATAACAGCGATTTAGCATTAAGTAAAAAATTTAGCCAAGCAATCAAATGCTTTAAAGTAAAGGAGCCACTACATGTTTGAATTTAGTTGGCCGTGGCTATTTTTATTAATTCCATTACCTTTGTCGCTTTTATTACTAAAACCAATAGCGAGCAATAGCAATACGCGCCTGCGTATTCCGGGCTTTGCTAAGCATGCCTTAAATAACCCAAATTCAGCACCTCAATCACGCCGTTTATCTATATTTGAATGGCTACTTTGGCTATTACTTGTCAGCGCAGCAGCAAACCCAACATGGCTAGATGAGCCAATTTTATTACCAAATGAAGGGCGAGATATCATGCTTGCGGTGGATTTATCTGGATCAATGACCGAACAAGATATGGCTTACAATGGTCAATACGTTGATCGCTTAACCATGGTAAAGGCAGTACTTAGTGATTTTATAGAGCAGCGGACTGGCGATAGGCTCGGACTTATTTTATTTGGCGATACCGCTTTTTTACAAACCCCTCTGACACGCGATTTAAAAACGGTAACCAAAATGCTTAACGAAGCACAAATAGGTTTAGTTGGCCGCGCTACAGCTATTGGCGATGCACTTGGTTTATCGGTTAAACGTTTTGCAAGTAAAGAAGACAGCAACCGAATCGTCGTGCTATTAACCGACGGTCAAAATACTGCGGGTAACTTAGACCCTGACGACGCCCTACTTCTAGCGCGCGAAGAAGGTATTAAAGTGTATACCATAGGTGTTGGCTCTGATAACCCACGTGGATTTAGCCTATTTAATATGGGCGGCTCAGGCGGGAGTAATTTAGATGAACGCCTGCTAAAAAATATCGCCGACGATACCGGGGGGCTTTATTTTAGAGCAAAAGATGTAGCGGGCCTCAAACAGATTTACGCTGAGCTTGATAAACTTGAACCCATTAGTGCTGATGAAAAAACCTTTCGACCGCAAAGCTCATTATTTTATTACCCATTACTCATCGCTATTTTTTTAATTAGTATAAACGTAATGCTAAATACACTGCGCACATTAAAGGAGCCAAGTTGATGGATTTTGAATTTATTCGTCCTGCCATTTTATGGCTACTTATACCGGCAATTGGGCTGTTTTTTGTGGCGTTAATTAAGCACAAAAAAACCACAAGCGAGCAATTAATTGCCCCTCATTTAGCGCAATTTGTTATGACTGATACGGACATCAAAACCAGCCAACCGCTTTGGCTTGTAGCTGTGTTTTGCACTTTAGGGGTTTTATTTAGTGCAGGCCCCAGTTTTGAAAAAAAACACGTGCCCGTTTTTCAAAGTAAAAGTGCACGTGTCATTGTCATTGACATGTCGTATTCAATGTACAGCACTGATATTTCACCAAATCGTTTAACACAAGCGCGCTATAAATCCCTTGATATGATTGAGCTATTTAAAGAAGGCGACACCGCCTTAGTCGCATATGCGGGCACGGCCTATACTATATCGCCGCTAACCAACGACGCCACAACACTCAGTAATTTAATACCCAGCCTGAGCCCTGACATAATGCCCGACAAAGGATCTAACGTGCTAGCAGGCCTTGATATGGCAAAAGAGCTATTAACTCAAGCAGGCTATATTGATGGCGATATTATTTTAATAACCGACGGCATAGAGCAAGAAGAACAAACGGATGTCACACGCTTTATAAGTAACACAACGTTTAGACTCAATATTTTTGGGGTAGGTTCTGAGCAAGGTGCACCTATTAAATTACCTGAAGGCGGTTTTTTAAAAGATAGATACGGTCAAATTGTCATCCCGACTATGAATATTTCACAACTAAAAAGTTTGGCCACCCGCAGCGGTGGTAAATTTGCGCGCTATCAACCAAGTAATAGCGACATAAATACGTTTTCGCCAATGGCTAACAGCGAGTTAATTAAAGATGAGACGCAAAGCCACGCGCTATGGCGTATTGATGCGGGTATTTACGGGCTTTTACTTTTATTACCATTTGGTTTGTATTTATTTAGGCGCTCTGCCTTTTTAGGGGGAGTTTTATTGCTTGCCTTTTTACCACAGCAAAACGCTTATGCATTTGAGCTCCCTACAATATTAAAAAATACAGACCAACGTGCACTCACCGCATACAACAATGAAGAATACGACAAAGCCGCTAATGCGCAATCAAACCAATTAAAAGGCGCAGCGTTATACAAGCAAGGCAACTTTAATGCTGCACTGGATGCATTTAGTCAGGATAAGTCAGCCACAGGTTATTACAACTACGGCAATGCACTTGCCAAAGCTGGCCAACTAGAAGAGGCCATAAACGCCTATAAACAAGCTCAAACGCTACGAAGTGATTTTAGCCAAGCCGCAGATAATCAGACCTTAGTTGAGCAGTTGTTAAATCAACAAAATCAACAGGAACAAAGTGGTGATGAATCCCAAGACCAAGAAAATCAGCAAAAAGGCGATCAAAACCAACAACCAAATAACGATCAATCTGAGCAAGAGCAACAAAATAACAACCAAAACAACTCTCAAAAAGGTGAAAAGCAAAGCCAAAGCGATGCAAACGAAAAGTCTGAGCAGGAGTCTGAACCCTCTGAAGATCAGCAAGGTCAAACAGGTGAGCAATCTCAAGAGCAAAATAAACCTGATATGCAAGCACAGCCACAAAATAAGCAAAGCGAAAGTAATAATGCTGAACAGTCTGACCAGCCAAAACCGCAGGCAATGAGCGAGCAACCAGTCAGCGATGAGCAAAAGCAAAAAGCGCAACAACAGGCTATGCAAGCCCAAGCAAGTGAACTGACAAACGAAGAAAAAGAAAAAGCGCAGCAGCTTAATCAATTACTCAGAAAAGTACCGGACGATCCGGCAATTTTATTACGGAATAAAATGCAACTCGAAGCCCAAAAAAGACAATATCAACGCCGCCCTACAGGAGTAGAAAAATCATGGTAATGCGATTATTTTGCTGTTTATTGCTACTATGCGCGATGCCGTCATTCGCAGCGACAAAACTCGAAGCAAGCGTAGATAAAAACCCAGTATTAGCGGGTGAGTTTTTTATGCTTAACATTTCAGTAAACGATACCGTTAATGGTGAACAACCCGATACATCTGTATTGTTAAAAGACTTTGTAGTCGGCCCCACAAGTTTAAGTACCCGCACAAATATCATAAACGGCAGCATTAATAAACAAACCACTTGGAGCGTTAAGTTAATGACCCGCACTGAGGGGCAGTATACAATCCCCTCGTTTAGTGTTGCTGGGCTTAGCTCTGAACCCATTGATTTAACTGTCGCCAAACGGGCTGTAAACGCAGACAAAAATAACGATATTTTTGTAAAAACATCACTTTCTAGCAGCTCGCTATACGTCCAAGAAGCAGGCGTTTACACGTTAAAACTGTACTTAGCTAAAGAGCTACTTGATGGCAGTTTAAGTACACCCAGCATGGAAGATGCACAGCTAACACAATTAGGTAAACAAACAGAAAGTTATGAATTAGTCGACGGAAAACGATACCTGGTTATTACCCGAGAGTATTTAATTCAGCCCCAAAAAAGTGGTGCGTATACTATTGCAGCTCCGGTATTTCAGGGCCGAGTTCAACAAAATTATCGTCAGTTAGAAGTATCAGCACTTGGCGACGATCTAGAAATAGAAATTAAACCTATTCCAAGCGACTACAAAGGGGCTTGGCTACCCAGCGAACTGGTGAACCTAGATGAAGAATGGCAACCTAACGATAGCACCGTAGAAGTAGGCACTCCCATAACACGCACAATTACACTCACGGCTTTAGGGGTAACCAAAGAGCAACTTCCTGATATAACAATGCCTACCATCGAGGGAATTCGTAGTTACCCGGATCAAAAAGAAAACAACAACGCTGTTCGTAATGGGCGTGTAGTATCGCAACAAACCGCATCTTACGCATTACTTCCACAAAAACCTGGAACATATACATTACCCGAAATAAAATTGCCGTGGTTTAATACAAAAATAAACCGTATTAGTTATGCGACCATTGCAGAGCGAACAATAACTGTTACTCCAAATAGTAGCAGTGTTAACACACCAATTAATGCACCACAAAATATGAACGACTTACCTTTGGATGAAGCTAATACCGAAAGTAATAGTGCTGGTAAACCTATGGCACAAACAGCAACGGTTATAAACCAATCTCCGTTGTGGCTTATTGGTGTTGCAATACTGGGTTATGTTTTATGGATCATTACTGTAATTTTTTATTGGTTTAACCGTTCTAATATTAATACAGTTGAAAATGTGCAGCCGTCACCTACTTCACTTAATCAACCCAGCTTAAAAAAGTTGATAAAAGTACATAAAACTGGCGATATTAAAGCGTTTTATAACGAGCTTACTCATTATGCAATACAAGTCACACGCGAAGAGACAGGGGCAATTGATAAGTTATGCCAAAGTATAAATAACCCGCAGCTAAACAATGCAATTATTCAATTACAAGCACAACTGTATGGTAATAAGGCTACAAATAGCGATCTTGGTGCTATTATAAAAATACTTGAGAGCGAGCAAACTCAGTCATCAAAATTACAACCAACTGTATTAAAAGACCTTTATAACTAAAGTGAAGTTAAAGGTGAGTCTTTTTTAATTAAATAAAAATAAAGTAGTAAAAAGTGCTTATGTTGGGAAATAAAAAGTCAAACAATCAGGTCTTAATCGATATGGCAGAGAAACAAAAACGTTATGAAGCCTTGGTCCACGTTTACAATAAGGAGCTTTATCGCTTTGCTTATTGGTTATGCCGTGACCCGCACATAGCAGATGATTTAGTACAAGAGACATTCTTGCGTGCTTGGCGCTCACTTGACTCATTACTTGATCAAAAAGCCGCAAAACCATGGTTACTTACTATTTTGCGACGAGAGAATGCGCGCCGATTTGAACGCAAACAGTTTGACTACAGCGATGTAGAAAACGACACGTTGGTTGATGAAACCAGCCATTCGCTTGATGATGAAATGGAGCAAACCGTTATTCAACGACAAATTGGATTATTATCTGATGAATACAGAGAGCCACTATTGCTACAAGTTGTAATGGGGTGTACTGGCGAGGAAATTGCCGACATTCTCGATTTAAATAAAAACACGGTTATGACGCGTCTATACCGTGCCAGAAACCAACTTAAAGAGGCTTTAAGCCGTGATGATGAACAACTTAAAGGGGCATCAAAGTAATGGATGAACTTGAGTTTCGTCGCCGCACTATTGCGCAGCCAAACGATATTGACAAAGAACTTCAGGAGTTTGCCCAAAGCAATCCTGAACGACAGAATTTTATTAATGAAATGAAAGATTTTGATAAGCATATCCAAGATGCACTCGATATACCTGTACCTGATAATTTAGCCGACCGTATTATTTTAAATACCTCGTTAAAAGAAAAGGCGTTGCAGGAAGAACAAGCTGCTGGTACCAATGTGGTTGATGCTAAATCTCGGTTTAAGTTTGATCGTGTGCACCTTGCTTTAGCCGCATCATTTATGGTGGCTGTGAGTGCATTCTTTTTTAGCTCAGAGCAACATATTGGTCACGAAGCAGGCGAACATGCACTCGCACATGTTTACTACGAAATAAATGCGCTTGATAAAAAATCTCCTATTAGCCTGCAAAGTGTGAATGATAAGCTGGCTGTATTAGGTGGCTACATAGACGAGCTACCAGGTGATATAACTTACGCTATGTTTTGTGATTTTAAAGGTGAAAGAGGCTTACACTTAATTTTTGAATCGGACTTTGGGCCGATGACAGTATTTATTGTTCCTTCTGAAAATAAATCGTTTGGCTTGGGTAACGACCATTTCCAAGACGAGCGATTTGAAGGGCAAATTAATCGCGGAACCCAAGCCGATACTATTTTAGTAGCCAGTGTAGGTGCACCGCTTGATACTTATAACGAGCGAGTAACTAACGCAATTCGTTGGCTTTAAACCCCAGTAAATAAAAAACCGCTTAGTCCATGCTAAGCGGTTTTTTGTATCTACCTTTTATCTATTAAAAAACGATTGATTTACCTCTTCCTGAACTTTCAGACGCTGCGTCTAATTGCCCGTTTTTATTGATAATTACATGCAAGTCACCAAAGTGGCGCTCGTCAATTGTGTAACCCATTTTTTGAAGTTCTAGTTTTACTTCATCATTCAACCCTACATGAGCACGTACAACGTTTTTAGGCCAAAGCTGATGATGAAAACGAGGTGAATTAACGACTTGCTCTGCACTCATATCAAACTCAATAGCATTTAAAATTGACTGATAAACCGAGCTAATAATAGTTGTACCACCGGGTGAGCCTGTGACCATTTGTACCGTGTTGTCTTTTAATAAAATAGTAGGCGTCATAGAGCTAAGCATACGTTTGTGTGGCTGTATTTCATTGGCTTTGCCGCCAATAGCACCAAACACATTCATAACACCAGGTTTAGCACTAAAGTCATCCATTTCATCATTTAAAATAAAGCCAGCGCCGTCAACCACTACACCGCTGCCAAACCCTAAGTTTATGGTCGTAGTATTTGCAACAGCATTACCCATTTTATCAATAATAGAAAAATGTGTGGTTTGTTCGCTTTCTTTTAACCCAGGCTTTATTGTTTCGGTTGTAGTAATGGCTGCCAACGAAATACCGCTGCTACGTGTTTGCAAATACGGTTCATCAACTAATGCATTTACCGGCACATTAAAAAAGTCAGGATCACCTAAATACTCCGCTCGGTCGGCAAACACGCGTTTACCTATTTCAGAAAGTAAATGTACGTAGGGTGTTGAGTTATGAGCTATGTCGTTAACTGGTTTTTTTAGCTCATACATTTTAAGCCATTGTAAAATTGCAATGCCACCAGAACTAGGCGGCGGCGAAGTAAGTACTTCATAGCTGTTCCAACGTGCTTTTAATGGTGTGCGTGATTTAGCCGTATAATTTTTTAAATCAGCCTTAGTTATGATTCCCCCATGCTGGCGCATGAACTTTTCAATAATATTAGCTGTTTCGCCTTCATAAAATCCTGCTTGGCCATTATCACGAATTCGCATTAAGGTTTTTGCTAGGTCGGGTTGCTTAAATATTTCATTGGCTTGTAAACCTGCAAAATACTTTTCGAAGTTAACGTTTATTTTTTGCTCGTTTAAATAGCTGATATAATTACTAGCTCCTTGCGCTAGCTTTGGTGGCACAACAAACCCCTTCTCAGCCAAAGTAACTGCGGGTTGCACTAGCGTTTCCCAGTCAACCGTGCCATGTTTTTTATGTGCTAACCACATACCCGCAACACTCCCGGGTACACCGCTTGCATGGATGCCATAAATTGATTTATTGGGGATCACATTACCTTGTTCATCTAAATACATATCACGATGTGCAGCACTTGGGGCAGTTTCTCGGTAATCAATAAAATCACTTTTGCCATCTTTTTGGATGAGCATAAAACCGCCGCCACCAATGTTACCCGCTTCGGGAAGCGTCACAGCTAGTACAAATTGTGCAGCTATAGCTGCATCTACTGCGTTACCACCTTGCTCTAATATGTTTTTAGCCGCATCTGCACTGAACGAGTCAGGCATAGCGACAGCACTTTGCGCAACCTGCTTAGCCGCTACATTAAATGCACTAAATTGCAGCATAACTACGCTAGTTATCACTAACTTGTTTGGCGAGAAAAATAAGCCCATACAACATCCTTAAATTATTGTTTTAATATTGGTGTTATTGAAAAATTAATTAAAAAGTAAACATCTTAAAAATATCTAACAGCATAACCTCACGCTTATTTATGCATAGCTTTAATGGCTAGGTCAATCGTTGCGCATTCAGATTTTAGTCTTACCTTAAACGCTTGGAATAAAGAACAGCAGGTAGCTCACCATGTTCATCGGTATGTGTGTAAGTTTTAATAAACAACAGTCCAAGCTTTTCCATTACTTTTATAGAACCGATATTATCAGCCAGAGCACTGGCGCTAATTTTTTTTACACTAGACTGTTTTGCTAACTCTCCACACAGTGCCTTAGCCGCTTCAGTAGCGTATCCATGTCCCCAACTAGCTTGTTTAAAGCGCCAACCAATTTCAATATCACTAAAGTTTGGTGAATCACTAAAAAAATTCATAGGCCTCAGTAGAATCCAGCCAATAAACATATTCGTGTCTTTAATTGTTATTGACCAAAGCCCCCACCCTGTTTGCTCATTTCGATAAGCAAGCATACGCGGTATACCTTCCTCTTTAATTTGCTCTTTTGAGGTAGGAACCCCGCGTGTTAAAAATTGCATAACGGCAGGGTCTTTATCAAGTTCATACAGTTTATGCCAATCATGCTCGTCCATTAATTTAAATTTTAACCGCTTTGTTACGGGGGCGTTCATTTTCATTAGTGTATAGTTCCTTTAAATCAATTATTAATCTCTTGAGGAGATAACACATGAACAAATTAGCAGGTTTAGCATTATTAGGCACTTTAATAACTTTAACGGGTTGTGAAGATGCCAAAGAAGTAAAAGAAGAAACAAAAGAAAAAACCGCTCAAATGCAAGAGCAATTGGGTGATGCATGGAATGAAGTAAAAGAAACAACAAACGATCTTAAAAATGATGAGTCACTAAACGAACTGCTGCAAGAAAGTAAAGCAATGGGCTTAGACATGTACGACGATGGTAAAGAAATTGCTATTGATGCATGGATAAAAAGTAAAGAAGCCGCAGGTGAATTAACAGAAAAAACGAAGCAAAAAGCGCAAGAAATTGCTGATGAAATTGAGCAAGCTCGTGAAAAACATAATAAGGGATAATAAACCTTGTAATAAAAAAAGGTAAGCCATTACGGCTTACCTTTTTTGTATCGTACATAACAACTGTGGGTAATTAAGCTTTATATTTGCTCATTACCAGAGTGGCGTTTGTACCACCAAAACCAAAGCTGTTAGACATTACTGTATTAAGCGCTACATCTTTACGTTCCGTCACAATATCTAAACCTTCAGCTTGCTCGTCTAATTCATCAACATTAATAGACGGCGCTACAAAGCCATGCTCAAGCATTAGCAAAGAGAAAATGGCTTCATGCACACCTGCAGCCCCTAATGCATGACCAGTCATTGCTTTTGTTGCACTGATCATTGGCGAGTTACCACCAAATACATCTTGAATTGCACCAAGCTCTTTAACATCACCCACCGGTGTTGATGTACCATGCGTGTTAAGATAATCAATGCTGTCTACATTTTGCATTGCTTGGCGCATACAACGTGCAGCGCCCTCGCCCGAAGGTGCAACCATATCGTAACCATCAGATGTAGCACCATACCCTACTATTTCAGCGTAAATATGTGCGCCACGTGCTAATGCATGCTCAAGCTCTTCCACAACCACAATGCCACCACCGCCTGAAATAACAAACCCATCGCGGTTAGCATCATAGGTGCGCGATGCTTTTTCTGGCGTTTCGTTGTATTTAGTCGACAGTGCACCCATTGCGTCAAATTCCATTGCAAGCGTCCAGTGAAGTTCTTCACCGCCACCAGCAAACACAACGTCTTGCTTACCCAGTTGAATTTGTTCAACCGCATTACCAATACAATGCGCCGACGTAGCACATGCAGAGCTAATTGAATAATTAACGCCTTTTATTTTAAAAGGAGTCGCTAAACATGCTGATGTTGTACTGGCCATAGTACGTGGCACCATATAAGGCCCTACGCGTTTTACGCCTTTTTCACGTAAAATATCAGCAGCTTCAACTTGCCATTTAGATGAACCACCACCAGAGCCAACAATAATACCCGTGCGCTCATTTGACACTTGCTCTTCTGATAATCCAGAGTCTTCAATTGCTTGCGTCATAGAAATGTAAGAGTACGCAGCTGCATCGCCCATAAAACGCATTGCTTTACGGTCAACGTGATCTTTAACATTTATGTCAATTTTACCCGATACGTTACTGCGTAAGTTATAGTCGGCAAACTCTTGGTTGAAAGCGATACCACTTTTACCTGTTTTTAATGACTCTAAAACTTCTTCTTTGTTGTTACCAATGCTTGATACGACACCGATACCGGTAATTACGGCTCTTCTCATGGGTGATTCCCTTAGCTTAATACTTAATTGCGTTTTATTTTACGCGAATTTAATCACTTAAGTGGTCAGCTTTCTAGCGTACACTTGTACTCTGAACTGCTAGCTTATAAATAACGCCAGACTATTACAAAGAAAACCCGTAAAATAATGAAAAATATATTCTATAAATTTGTTAATTATGATCAAAAACGCACATATACACTTTAACGATTTAGGTACACCGTTTGCTGATGACTTCGGTGATATTTATTTTTCGAATGACGATGGCCTTGCTGAATCGCATTATGTGTTTTATGAGCAAAATAATATAGACACTCGATTACAAACTCATGACCAATCCCATTTTGTAATTGCAGAAACAGGGTTTGGCACAGGGCTGAATTTCTTAAATACATGGCAACACTTTAACGATCATATTGCACGTCAACAATCACAAAATCAATTAGATAAAGGTGTTAAACGCCTTCACTTTATTTCGTTTGAAAAATACCCACTAAAAGTCGACGATTTAAGCCGAGCACTTCAAGCATGGCCTACATTACAAAAATTAAGCAAAAAACTCGTTAACAGTTACCCTATTAACTTACAAGGATGCCACCGCCTTGAGTTTGACAGCGGGCGTGTTGTGCTCGATTTACATTTTGGTGATGCGCTGGCGTCTATTAATACAATGAGCTACCCACAAACAGGTATTGTTGATGCGTGGTATCTGGATGGCTTTGCCCCAAGTAAAAATCCTGACATGTGGCAACAAAGCTTATTTAACAGCATGGCTAACATTTCAAAAGCAAAAGCAACACTCGCTACATTTACCGCCGCAGGTTTTGTTCGCCGTGGCTTAATAGAAGCCGGGTTTAATACAATCAAAAGTAAAGGCTTTGGCAAAAAAAGAGACATGCTAATTGGCCAAATAAATGATGCAAATACAGCGCAATCTGCGCCGCCTTACTTTAATCAAAATGCGAGCAAACTCGAAAAAATTGCTATTATTGGTGGCGGTATAGCAAGTAGTTGTATTTTATATAGCCTTGCTAAACGTGGTATTGCAGCTGAGTTGTTTTGCCAAGATCCACGTCCCGCTATGGGCGCGTCTCATAATGTGCAAGGCGCGGTGTATCCTCACTTACAAGCTAAAAACTCACCACATAGTGAACTTTTTGCTCATAGTTTTTTATACGCAAAGCGCGTTTTCCAGCAGCTGTTGGATGAAGGCTTTAGCTTTGATCATCAATGGTGTGGTGTTTTGCAACATGCAGTAAAAAAACCACTTGCTGATAAACACAAAAACCTAGCTCAAAAACAACTTTGGCCAAAGCAACTTATGCAAAACGTAACCGCAGAGCAAGGCGATGAAATAGCCGGCGTGCAAACTGGTTACCCAGGTGTGTTTTTTGAACAAGGGGGCTGGGTTAATCCACCACAACTCGTTAATGCAATGCTAGCCGCAGCCAATAAACTAGCGCCCCATAACAGCCACTTTAATTGCAATATCACCAACCTAAAAAAAACAGAAAACGGCTGGTTTTTAACAAGCAATCACCAACAGTTTGGCCCATTTAGCGATGTTATTATTTGCGCTGGTGAGCATAGCGACGCATTTGAGCAAACAAAAGCACTTCCTATTGTAGGCGTGCGCGGGCAAGTATCGCATGTGCAAGCAAGCCCTGAATCTCAAAAGCTAAAAACGGTGCTTTGCCATAAAGGCTACTTTACGCCAGCTTATTTAGACCACCATTGTATGGGCGCTACGTTTGATAAAAACAGTAAAAGCCGTCATGTTTCAGATGAAGATAACCAAACTAACCGTGATCAACTCATAAACTTTTACGAACATAGCGACTTTGCCACAACGTTAGGTAAAGTAAACTCAGCAAAAGCCGCTGTCCGATGCACATTCATCGATCACCTGCCAATGGCTGGGCAGTGGTGTGAACAAAGCGATTATACTAACGCATTTGCAAATCTAAGGTTGGGGAAACGTTATCAATACTTGCCTCTGACTAACCCTCAACAAGGACTGCATATTTTCACAGGTTTCGGAGCTCGCGCTTTATGCAGCGCACCACTGTGTGCCGAACACTTTATTAGCTGCTTAGCAAACGAGCCACGCCCACTCAGCGAGCGAGTGAACCAAGCAATACATCCTGCTCGTTTTATTGTAAGAGATTTAATCCGCAATAAAATATAAATGACAAAGCCCCTAATTTAGGTAAACTATTCTTAATAAAAGGAACTTATAGAGCCACAATGAAAAAATTAATTGTACTATCGCTGATATTGTTTACCTCGTTTAAAACACTTGCCATAAATGTTATTGATATTGCAGTGCCAGATGAGTTTGTAACAACTATGGAAGTAACAGATGAATACCCACTGGTTAAAACTGGGTATTTAACGCAATCTATTTCCTTCATTACAGACTTTTATCAGCAACAATTAGGTGAGCCATTGAAGATAACCGGCAGTGAAAACTACCGCACCCTTTATTACAATTACCAAAATCGTAAAGTACGTATTAGCTTATACCACCGTAACTATGTGACCGAAGTGAGTATAATGATTGAAAAAGCGTTATAAAAAACACAAATATAACCACTCATTTTCATACTCAGTTAAGGTACTCTTTTTACATTAAATGTTTTTTAAAATTAATACGTTAATCTCTCTTTTTGCCCTTTAAAAACAATTTTTAAGCCCAAGGTCTATTTGTAAGCAAATACATTTACTAACAAGTGAAAGGAGTTAATTATGAGTAAGACCTTAATTATTGGCGCTAGTGGTCAAATTGGTAAAATGACAACAGAGTTATTACTTAAGAATGAACAAAATGTTACCGCCCTTGTTCGTGATAAAACTAAACTAAGTGATTTAGAAAGCCCGTTTTTAAATATTGTAGAGCAGGACTTAGAAGGTGATTTTAGTGAAGCTGTCAAAGGTTGCGACCAAGTAATTTTTGCAGCGGGTTCTGGCGCAAGCACCGGCGACGACAAAACACTATTAATTGATCTATGGGCAGCAGCAAAAGCGGCCAATTACGCGAAAAATAATAATGTTCAGCACTTTATTATGGTCAGCTCAATTGGGGCAGATAACCCTGACGCAATAGAAAGTGATTTAAAACCTTACTTAGTTGCTAAGCACATGGCCGATGAACACCTTGTTACTAGTGGTTTAAATTACACCATTGTTCGTCCGGGTACACTCACTGATGAAAGTGCATCAATGAAAGTAACAACACAGCGCCCTGATGATCAAGACAAAGCTAAAATTAGTCGTGAAAATGTAGCTAATGCACTGCTGCATATCGCAACCAATTCGTTTGAAAAGAACCGTGTTTTTGAACTTTTTGACGGTGATACTGCCATTAAATCTGCGGTTAAATAGCCAAAGTGCTCCATTAACAAAAGCGTTAATGGGGCACCACTTTCAACTATTAGCAAGTTAACTAAACAGCTGACACTCAAAACAAGCTGCTAATATTTAATTCAAAAAGAACAAATCATTTAGATACGCCACAACAGCCATAAGGCTACCCTAAACAATTTACCCTCTAGCCACGTCAACAACTGCAAACCAAAGCATTGCCTATAAGAGTTAACAAATTACCAATAGAATCTCTTCACGATAAGCCCCTAGTGAGCAGCGCTCTATGACCTAAACGTAACCTACTATCCCTCTTTCTTTCAAATTCCCTCTCGTAAACTCACTTTACTCTATTAAGTTTAAGCACATTAAATTATTAATAAAAAATCATTAGTGAGGAATATAGAAAACAGAGTCTTAATCTGTTAAGTTTATGTTATGTATATAGATAAAAAAGCTCCTTAAGGGAAATGAAAACAAAGGAATTAAAGTGAGCGCTACATTTAAAATTATTTTTAATGGCCAACTACACCAACATGCCGATATTTCATTGGTACAAAAACAACTTAGCCAATTTTTAAATATTCCCCATACTATTGCTATAAAGTTGTTTGATGGTAAATCTTACGCATTAAAAAAAGATCTAACGAGCATTGAAGCCGTTAAAACAGAATTGTCACTCAAAAAAATGGGCTTAATAACACGAGTTGAACTGCATCAATCTACCGCCCTTACAGCAAAGCAGTATCCTTTAGCGTTAAAAAAATTAACAGAACATTATGATGAAGAACATAAAACCTCTAATTCAAAACGTATACTACTGCAAAAAAAAGCAATTTCTGTAAGAGATATGATTACGCGTTACAAAAACGACAAAGTAAAGCTGCAGCGCGCGTCATTAAAAAGCCTGCTCTATTTTTGTTACATAGCCCTGTTAGTTGTGACAATTACAGGCCTTACCATTAGCTGTAATTTACTTTCAAACATTGTGAATGAGCCGCAAAGTAACACTTTAGTTAACTTAACCTATCAAGATTACAAACAATACATAAATGACCAAAACGCAATTAACAATCAACAAAGCAATATAAATACCGATAATAATGCACCGCAAAACCAAGGTAGTCAGCAATTCAATCGGTTTGCCCTATTAATTAATAGTTATGCTGAAAGTGTAAAACAGCCTAATGTAGAAAAAATGGGAGGAGAAAAATTAAACCTTCGCCTGCAAGAAATAGACGACTTAGGTGAGAAAAATGCGTTTTGGTTGCAACTCATTAATTTAGCAAAAAGTTTAAATAATGACGCACATACAATGAGTACACTCAATAATACAGATCCAAATAAAGTACAATGGATCAACGCCGTAGACTGGATAAGCCAACGCTATATTAGGCAGCATCAAAACGATAACTCTCTTCCTAAAGTTAATGAGCCCAACAATTCGGTGCTTAATTTAACGTTATCAATTAGCGTTTTATCACTGCTTATATTAATGATCATTGTGATAAAAATGAAGCTACGTACAATTAGAGAAGCATAATATTTTTTGTTCATTACATAAAAAAACCCGCAACCTGATTACTCAAGTTGCGGGTTTTTTATGGTTTTTAAACAAACGAATTTAAAAACCTTTATTGGTGGAGCTGGGGGAGTCTTAACCAAAAATTTAAGTCGTTGCTTTAATTAAGGTTTAAATTAAAGCGATGTAGGAATAGGTACTAATCGTGGTACTAAAAACCAGTGTCATATTCGAACCTCCACGCTAAATTCGTTTAATAAAACTTTTATAACTTTTAGTCCTACATTTCTTCCCATAGATTATCAGCATCTATATTTGGGTCTTTTTTAGCTCTACGTTTTTAGTTTCTTCTGGCCATTCTATATTACTATCTCTTATTAAACCTTCCAGTGTACTGTATACAATAACTTTGCCTCCAATTAATTTTTACCATACCATTTTATAAATCGAATGCCCAATCCCCTTATCCATATTTTACAGCTATAAAATGAAGACCTACCTCTGTGGGAAGCCAATAACCATTTTTATGAGCTGCCTGTGCGGAAGTGTACATGATGAGTTGATACGCAAGATGCAGTCTTTACTTCTGAGCTGCCTGTGCGGCAGTGAACCTGATAAGCTTGGTGGCGCGTTTCCCGTTAAACTTCTGAGCTGCCTGTGCGGCAGTGAACTGGTATTTAGTTGTTTAGTGGCTGGTTAGTGCCTTCTGAGCTGCCTGTGCGGCAGTGAACGCTGGTACAGATGGCAAATCAAGTATCCATGTTTTCTGAGCTGCCTGTGCGGCAGTGAACTAACCTCTTGAGTATATAAATTAGCACCAAGTTTTCTGAGCTGCCTGTGCGGCAGTGAACAAGAATGATTTATTTATCATAACTTCCGCTGCATTTCTGAGCTGCCTGTGCGGCAGTGAACGCGGTTTGGGAATGGCTCAAACCATACAGTAATTTCTGAGCTGCCTGTGCGGCAGTGAACAACCGTGTAGACAACAAAAAGCCCCGCACAATTTTCTGAGCTGCCTGTGCGGCAGTGAACTTTTAGTCTGTCTTGCCATGCCATGATCGTGCTTTCTGAGCTGCCTGTGCGGCAGTGAACTGTGTTTAAATCAGTGTTATTGTAACTGTTTTTTTCTGAGCTGCCTGTGCGGCAGTGAACGGCTGATCAACCTCAAACACGGTGCCGTTTATTTTCTGAGCTGCCTGTGCGGCAGTGAACAACCGTGTAGACAACAAAAAGCCCCGCACAATTTTCTGAGCTGCCTGTGCGGCAGTGAACTTTTAGTCTGTCTTGCCATGCCATGATCGTGCTTTCTGAGCTGCCTGTGCGGCAGTGAACTGTGTTTAAATCAGTGTTATTGTAACTGTTTTTTTCTGAGCTGCCTGTGCGGCAGTGAACGGCTGATCAACCTCAAACACGGTGCCGTTTATTTTCTGAGCTGCCTGTGCGGCAGTGAACCCATCTATTAAACAAAAATGGCGTATATAAGATTTCTGAGCTGCCTGTGCGGCAGTGAACGGATTAATAATTTTAATTCTGTTTTATCATCTTTTCTGAGCTGCCTGTGCGGCAGTGAACTCTTTAATCATGCCAACACCAATGCCTTTAGATTTCTGAGCTGCCTGTGCGGCAGTGAACTACATGTTCTCGCGGCACTATAAACGGATCGGTTTCTGAGCTGCCTGTGCGGCAGTGAACACGCCAAGCGTAATCAGCACTGTTTTGATTGTTTTCTGAGCTGCCTGTGCGGCAGTGAACGGCCCGCTGTTTTTTGCTGTTGTGCGTTTAACTTTCTGAGCTGCCTGTGCGGCAGTGAACTAAAAAACAAACTGCTAAGTGAGGTCTAAAATTTTCTGAGCTGCCTGTGCGGCAGTGAACTAAAAAACAAACTGCTAAGTGAGGTCTAAAATTTTCTGAGCTGCCTGTGCGGCAGTGAACTGCCTTTGATAACGTTATCAACAATTATTTGATTTCTGAGCTGCCTGTGCGGCAGTGAACTATGTTTGGTATTTGTTGTATTGTATCATATTTTTCTGAGCTGCCTGTGCGGCAGTGAACGCTCCGATACTTTACCTACTGTTTTTCTTAGTTTTCTGAGCTGCCTGTGCGGCAGTGAACATCCAACGATTGAAGATATAGCAACTCAGTACTTTCTGAGCTGCCTGTGCGGCAGTGAACATCCAACGATTGAAGATATAGCAACTCAGTACTTTCTGAGCTGCCTGTGCGGCAGTGAACAAGCTTTTTACCCGCAGTATGTATGTGTATATTTTCTGAGCTGCCTGTGCGGCAGTGAACCTGTTTGTCTGTTCGCCATTGCTGACGTTAGCTTTCTGAGCTGCCTGTGCGGCAGTGAACGATTACAAACACTTTGCTAATCAAAGTATGTTTTTCTGAGCTGCCTGTGCGGCAGTGAACTGATTATTTTGCTCACCTGTGCCAGCACTAGCTTTCTGAGCTGCCTGTGCGGCAGTGAACGCGCTGATCACATAAGCGGGCGTAATGGTTGTTTTCTGAGCTGCCTGTGCGGCAGTGAACAAAGTGTGCAGTCAAACATAACCGACCCAACTTTTCTGAGCTGCCTGTGCGGCAGTGAACGGTGTAGTAAAGCAGGTTATTCAAGATTTTTATTTCTGAGCTGCCTGTGCGGCAGTGAACGGCCCTCTTCACGTAGTTTAACCATTACTTTATTTCTGAGCTGCCTGTGCGGCAGTGAACGCACTTCACAACCTGCTGCCGCAGTAGTTTTATTTCTGAGCTGCCTGTGCGGCAGTGAACATTCTTGCTCTGTTATAAATTCAGCGCCTTTATTTCTGAGCTGCCTGTGCGGCAGTGAACGCTCTGTTGATGGTCTTGCTAATACAGTTGACTTTCTGAGCTGCCTGTGCGGCAGTGAACAATACTATAATGTCGTGCATAAAGTCTTTAGATTTCTGAGCTGCCTGTGCGGCAGTGAACTATCAAAACAAAAGCTTAGCCACGTTCGTAGTTTTCTGAGCTGCCTGTGCGGCAGTGAACAGAGGCTGGAAAAGTCAACCAAATGTATTTATTTTCTGAGCTGCCTGTGCGGCAGTGAACACTAAAAACGCCAACATTACGCCACTTGATAATTTCTGAGCTGCCTGTGCGGCAGTGAACCAGAGTTACACAAAGAGCTTGCAAAGTTAAAATTTCTGAGCTGCCTGTGCGGCAGTGAACGCCAACTTTGAGTTATACCAAAGCAATATGGTTTTCTGAGCTGCCTGTGCGGCAGTGAACAATAGAATATCAGGCAAAAAATAAGTTACAACAGGTAATTAGGTTAATTATTTTAATTTAACCCTGCGAATCTCAACCTGTCGTAACCTACTGTTTTTATGTTGTATTTTTAAAGAGCGAAATTAAAAGGTTAAAACCAAGGTACTGTAGCGGTTTTACTTAACCCGTATGAATCAAAGACGCCATCGATAGGTTCAGCTTTGATATCACTAAACTCAAAGAATTTGCGATGTACTTGCTCTGTTGAACTGCTGAACAAGTCTAGATATGGATTATCAAAACCTTGACTTAACATTTTAACCTTGTAGCGTTTTTCGCCTTCTTTATCGATATTACCTCTGGCGATTAAGCGCCTTAGCTTTGCCTTGCTTAAATTACTTCTTTTTTCAGAAATAACGCGATACTGTGTATTTTCAGGTACAGTTAATACACCACTTAATTGGCAATAGCCACTTATAGGCCCTAACCACTCCAGCCCTTGTAGATCATTAAGCAAGCTTGATTTACCGTGAATACGAAATACTCTCCCTAGTTTTAAATGAACCTTTGGGAAACTAATACCAACACTATTGGTATTTAGTTTTACCAATGCCTTATGGAATTTGGTAAATACTTTACTGCTGAGTTCTGCTTCACGCATTTCAGCATCAGGTTTTAGTTGTAATTCGATATAAGAATCCATATTTCCTCCTAAACTCGAATGCTTGAAACATAAGCAAGGCCTTTTTTACCGAGGTAAAAACTCGATACTCCGGCATTTTCAATGAGTGTTTTTATTTCTTGACCTTTCTCACGATCAACATCAATTGTAATTTCTAATTGGCCACTAGCCTTTGTCATCATTGAAGTCACTTCACCTTGGCCTTTTATTTTTTCCTTTTTAATAAAAGGATTACCCCAAATCGTTTTTTTAGGTCCCGTTGTATAACGATCCATAAAGTCTTTTTTTGTAAAGCCTCGCTTAGAAATACCACTGATTCCTCCAACCTTGGTTTTTGCTGAAGACATATCATATTGTTTTTCTAAACGTGCTAATTGCAAATACAAAGCAGAACAGTAAAGGCTAATAGTCATGATTTGCCCTTTTTTATTGAAGTATTCGATATCTGGGTATATTGTGTGAAGAGTTTCCACAGCCCTCGCAACCGCGCCTTCATTTTCCAATGGCTTCTCTTTATTCAAAAACTCAAGACGACTAATAATACTCAGAGGGTTAAGTTGAATACTTTCCTCACTCATTTCCTCATCAACTATGAAGCTGCATAGATTTGTAATATCTAGACTTAATACTCCCCAAAACTTCAATGAATAATCTGAAGTGAAAACAGGATCAGTTACTTTAATCATTCCTGTAAACGAATTTTGGTCTGTACTGCCGTTCATGTTTCGGATAAATGTCATTTCATTAGTCAATTGAGGCTTGTCTTCAAAAGAGATTTTACTTTCAAGATCTTCGAAAAAATAAGTACCTTCATACATTTTACTGCGTGCTTGATAGAGCTTTCTTTGATCGCCAATTAAACGATTTAATAACCCCATAACTGTATCTAAAGTATTTTCGCAAACTTTAAAGTTCCCATCTTTTTTTAGATTGGTCATAGAACCTAAAAACTCTCTGCCTTTTTTAGGCAATGGTTCATTATTAGAACCGCCTAAAAACGAATTACGCCAGCATGAATCATAATCAATGGTGATTCTCATATTGCCACCTATTTTGCGTAAAAATATTGAGCGAATTGAGATTGTGGCTCGGTTACAATATCGGATTCATCACGCTTAATACGCATCATTTTATGGCTATCGTTATAATCAATCGTGATTTCATCAACATACATATAACCTTTGGCTTGGCGGATACTTAAATCGGCTATACGAGCTAGTGTATGCTCAATGATTGCTTTTATCGCATCGTCATTCAGTAAAATTCCGCATTCGCCTTCTTCGAAAATAGTGCCTTTGCGAACATAATTTGAGTGAAACGTGGCGACTGGATTCAGTGATGGGTTTAACTGTTTGATAAAGTTTTGCACTGTCGTAGCAACTTCTTCACCTTGGCCTTCTTTAATGATCATGCTAGCGCGATCGAACTTTTTATCTAGCGAGATAAACTGTAATTGTTCAATGCTGATAGAACCGTATGATAAATATTCAGTGTCGCCAAACGTTGTTTTAGAGAAAAAGGATGAATTATCTCGCTCGCCAGCTTGACCAAATTGCTCAAAGTTACCATTTCCTAACTGATCTACAAAGTCTTCGATTAATAATGGGCTAGTTCTTTTGCATTGGCTTGAAGGTACAACGTAACCGCGAATTAATCCTGTAATAGAAGCGAGTACTTTTTCTAAGTTTTTTTCTCCTGCAAAATGTAAATCAAATGATTGCTCTTTAAATAAATGATGGCGAATGCAGTTTTGGCTGATATATAACGGTGTTTTTTTAAAATCGATATCAGTTGCCTCTTTTTTATATTTATAACCTGTTTCGTCTTTTATTTTACCTGTTAAGTTTGTATAACCTCTTAATTTTGGCAGTGTATGATTATCTACTGTTTTTCCGCTATCACCAGTTAAAGTCGTTGGCCCATTCCAGTTCACAACGCCATGACCTACTGCTTTAACTTTGAAATCAACACTTTTAATTCCTGTTACTTTTTCCATGATTTATTCCTCATCTTCTGTGGTTTGATTAATTTGTTTAATTGACATTGCGCCTATGGGTTGTTTATCACAGACGACATAATATATTGCATGCGGATGGCGGGCACTTTCGCCGCCCACAGCCAGTAAATCATTAGTGGTATAACTTAAATAAATAGGTGACTCTGGATCTCTAGCTTCATTTAATAATGCATTATCGTTATATGACTTAGTGCCACCCAATATGTTGTGGTGTTTTTTAAACATATGCGAAAGTAAGTCTTTATCGCTTTGTCCATAGCCTAAAATTGCATTAGTGGAGTAGGTTAAGTTATCAATATCGCTGCCATCATCTAGCGGTATTGTGTAAGCATATTCTTCGAGATATTGATGCTCAGATGCGCTTAAATCAACAACGGCCATTTGTACGAATCGGTTATCACCGCGCAATGAGCCTTTGCTAATTTTGCTGCGTTTTTTATCTTTAGTCTTTTTAGGTGGCACGACGATAGGGTCAACTACCTTGGCATTGATTTTTGTTACGCTGGCTTTTAAAGCTGCGACCAAATCGCTTTCGATGAACTGTTTAGTGCTCTCAGAATGATGAAAGTTTTTATATAAGACGTAAATATCGGGTAAGTTAAATACTTTACCTTCTAATGAGTTTAATAAAAAATGATACCATTCACGCACAGATTTAAGCACATACAACTTAGATAAAAATCGTGATGCAGGGCTATTACCTTTTGATGCTGCAATGGATTCTGGCACTGCTAAGGTGTAAATATTGACCTTTTCGTTTTCACCAAATCTATCTAATCGCCCTAACCTTTGGAGGCAGTCTTCTGCATTGGTAATTTCAGCAACCATGTAATCACAACTGATATTTAACGATGCCTGTACAATAGGACCGCTGCGCAACACTTCAAACTTACGTGTGCCGCCGCGCTTGTAGGATTCAAATACTTCTTCAAACCATTTCTGCTTGTCGCTTTTAATAAATTTTGAATGCAGCAATACCGCATTTTCATTATGTTGATTGGTAATAAAACCATTTTGTGCGGTCAATGCCATATTACTAATGACAAAGGTGCAGTCACTTTGCTGAGTAAATAATGGGTTGCTGTTATCAAGCTTGGCATCATCAAAAGTTTTAAAATCGAGTTGATACTGGCTTTGATTAAACGATGGCATTTCTATGATGTCATCGGGGTGGATACCCAATAACTCTTCAACAAAGACATAATGCGGCGTTGCTGACACCAATAGTGTATTCGCTTGTTGCTCTTTGACTTTTTTAGCGGCAATCAACTCTGCAAATAGTAAGTTAAACGCTGGCATGTTGACGTATTCATGAAACTCATCAAAAACAACATGGTTGTTTAAAAAGTCGATGAGGGTATTGGCATTGGTGTGGCTGATCACCGAGCCTAAAATTTGATCAATAGTCGTAATAACAACATCACCAGAGAAGTTTTCACCTTCAGGGATCGGGTTATCCCATTGATTATGAAACTTAAATTCGCCTGTATTTATTTCGATGGTGCTATTCGGCAAGTATTGTTCTGAGGTTAATTCATAAAACAAGCCTTGGCAGACTTGCACTCGTGGGCAGACCCAAATGATTCGTTTTGCACCTTGCAGTTTTGCCCACTCCAAGGCAATTTTGGTTTTACCACAACCTGCAGCCCCAGCTAATACTGCAACATCTTCAGCGTTAGTTAGCTGCTTAGCAATATCTGTTTGCTTAATGCTGCGCTCACTATTGGGATAAAATGCACTCAGGCAAACTTCAATAGCTGATTTAAGTGTCGATTCTACTTCAAGAAGCTCACTCACTTTTTGATTAAGCGTTTGCTGAAATATGGCTTCATGTAATTCTGCTGCGCTCATTGCAGAAATAATTCTATCGGCTGTGATCACACATGCTCGCGCAATATTATTTAAAGCATTTATTTTCACATTAGTACGATTAGCAGAAACAGACTCTTCTAGCTCATATTCTTTATAACTGGGCGTGTGCAATGAACTTGAAATAGTCAATTCTTTTTCTAAAACTATTTCATTATTCACAGCTTTACTCAAAATTGAGCTCGTTGCTGAGCGATATTTTTTATCTATCCCCATAACTTGGTTTAGTAAGGTGTGTGCTTGGCCTAAAATATCATGCAGTAACACACTTTTTTGGTTAGCGATTAGTTTTTTGCCAATGTCTTTATAGGTTGTAAAACTACTTTTATCTTTACGATATGGCTTTGCATGATGCCAATAAATAGCATGCTTTATGGATTCTTTATTGCTTGGGTTTATCGCTTTTAACTCAGCATTATCTAAAAGATGATAAAGAAATAATGACACTTCATTGTGGCGTGGGTGTTTTTCAAAGCTGAATTTTGCATCATCAATATGTTGACCATCATCAGCAACAAAACTTTTCTTTTTGGGGTTAGTGACCCACTCTTGAAATTTTGGGTCTATCTTACCTACATCATGCAAACAACCCGCTACAAAATTCACCAACGAAAATTGCGGGCTATCAGGGAACAACTTTTTATGTAGCTGCTCTGCGAAGTGGCCTACGGCAAACAAGTGCTCAGCCAAAGGCTGTAACTTTGTATTCGCATAAAGTACGCCAGATTTAGGTTTGTCGGTTATGACATCCATATAAACCTCTTTTTCTGTTCTATTCACTGGCACTATGCCTTGTTCATTAAATTTCAATCTGTTTCCTACAACCCACAAGAACTGACTACGTGAGCGACTTCTGATCCAATGGCAACTCACAGCGGTACTGCGGCTGGCGGTTTTACGGAGCATTTTTTTAACGGTGAGTAAGCCGTCTTCGGTGATTAGGGTTTGCCATGTATTGTCACCAATGCGGTTGGCAAAGGCGTCGAGTACCCTGCGGGTTTTGGCGAGGGCGTTTTTTTCACATTGTGAGACAAACGTGACCATCATAGGTTTTGTGCCTCAATGTCTTGTGTTGAATAATCTTGTAAGGCAATTTCCTTTACTTTATCGAACATAAAGTCGAGTGCTTTGTGGTCGGTAAAGACTTGTAATACTTGTTGGCGAAATTCTTGTTCGGTGGCGTTCTCTTTGGCGCTAATAAACGCCCAAGGGAGAACGATTGCATCTTTAATTAAATCGGCCACATCGAACACTAACGCGCCGCGTCTTGTTTTACCGTGCATAACCGCAAAACCATGAGGAATACCAAGTACCCATAAGCAACTTGCGGCTAGGCCATACGCTAAGTAATTACCATGATTTAAAAAATCATTAGCTTTACTCGTACTATCTTTATCAGGCTGATATTGGCGCTTAAACTCTGCTGCATTGGTATTATTGGCAGCATATTTGTAAAGTACTTTAGTGAGTTGGGCTTCGGTCAACAGCAAGTCTGATTGTTTACTTGCTGCATCGGTACGGGTATGAAAGGTAGTTAATGCGTTTTGTATTTGTTCGCTATTAAAGTCAAACCCCTCGCCTTTTAAATCGCGGTCTTTTTGCCAGACCTTTTGTAAGTAATTAATTCTCGCTTGTTGAAATGTCTTTGCGGCCTTGAGGCGCTTTTCATCATTAAACCAAAACTGTAACCAGCCATGAAGGTATTCTGTTGGGCGGTACTCACTTTGTGGCGTAAACCATTCTACTTCGCAGGCCATATGCAAAGGCGTGCCGCCGCCACCAGCAAAGCCCACTAATACTCCAGCTTGAGCCAACATGCGCATAGCGGCTTGCGTGATAGATGTACCATTACCTAATAGTAAAACGGTAGTGTTCGCAATCGGAATATTAAAATACTGATTTTCGCTTTTCGCTTCTGTGAGATACAGCACCCGTCCATCTTTTTGCATTACCCTGCAATATTCGAGGTAATACATGTTAGCGCGTTTAGAGTGTAAGATTGTTTTTAAGTCTGAAGGCGAAAAGTCATCCATTTGCTTAATCCTTTAAATCATTATCCTTTTCCGATATTCAATACACTATAAAAGTGGATGATATTCAACCTTTTTGTAATCCTTTAAACCACAGCCCTATTGAAAAATACTTTTAATCTTCCATAAAGTAATCGCTATCGACCGCTTTTACTTCAAAGACCTGTTTGGTGCTTACGCCTAAATTATGAGTAAGCATGAGTTCGGTTAGTTGTGCCCCATCCACCAGCACTATGCGTTTTTCTATCATGCCTACATATTCGAGGGCTTCTTTATTAAAGCCGCTGGTGGTAATAAAAACGCCCTTTTTAGCACGGTGCATATCAAGCGCACCTGCAAAGGCTTGTATATCTGGGCGACCAACTGTTTTATTGGTATAACGTTTGGCTTGCAAGTATATCATTTCAAGACCAAGTTTATCTTCTTTGATTACGCCATCAATACCACCATCTTGCGTGTATTGCGTGGCTTGGCCTGCATCTTTGCGCGACCCGCCGTACCCCATAGCGAGCATTAAATCGACCACTAGGTTTTCAAAATATACGGGGGACGCTGCTAATATCGCTTTTAGTATTTCGTCACTTAGGTTGGTATTGAGCGTATCTACTGCGGCTTCTATGAGCTCTTCAGGGGTTTTATCAGCGTTATTACTTACTATGCTGGTGGCATTTACTTGTGCGGGCTCGTTTGCGTCTTTAGAGCGTGTTTTAAAATCGAGGAAAGCATCGAACTTACTTAAATATTGGTTATTGATTGACTCGCCCGACTCTATTGCAGCTAGCCCTTTTTGTGTGATTTTACAAAAAGCCCTTCTAGGCTGTTCTATTAAACCTGCTTGAACTAAGTAAGTTTTAGCCCATCCCAAGCGATGATAGGCATAGGTTTGCTTGCCGCTCGGTATGCGGAGCTTTAGTTGATCAGCACTAAGCCCAAGCTTTCGGTAAACATCGGCATCAATATCACGCAGTTTAACGGTTTTACTGTCGCCTAAACATACTAGCAACGGGGTCATAAATGATTGGTAATCAGGGAGTGACATAGAATTCCTTTACTGATGAGTTAGCTATAATCCATTATTAAGTAAAAGATATTATATAAAACTGACCCGTTTATCAAAACAAAGGCTGCTTTAGCTATTGCATGGTAGTGAAATGGTAAATTTAAAAGCGAAAGGTGATCGAATACAAGAGCGATCACCTTTTAGAATTTATACAAGGCTAGTCATAAAAACTTTAAGCCACTGAATTTAAAGGGTAAATAAAAACATCTTTGATTGTTTGGTAGCTTGATCGGAAACTTTCCTTTTTTTATTTTACCGTGTTAAAGCGACTTTGCTGTGTACCAAGCCCACCTACCCCCTTAAAAGTCGAACGACAAAGTGCCTTTATACCTCATAAAATGGTTATAAATTAGAAGTCTGGATTCGTAACTGTCATCTTTATTGAGCTTTTTGAGCATTTCTAACTGCACTAAGCACAAGGCTTTATATTCAAAGTCAGAGAGCTCTTTATCTAAGGGTACACCATGCATTACCTTAGCCCTGCCGCCATGCTTAAGAGCATTTTTGTTACCTTTTGGTGCACCTGCACCTTTTCTTTTGCCACCCCTAGCCATTTAACTACCCTCATTATATTCAAGTCTACTTGAAGAGTAGTTTTTTACTGATTGCGAGACACGCCGTTTTGAATAGCATTTAGCAAGGTAACTAAGCCTGTAAACTGCTTCCTTAAAGTTATCGTAAAAGTTAGGCTGATTGATAAATAACTGATAAAAGCAATGCTCAGGTATATATAGTGTTCCACCAGCAGAAGCCTTAAACCATCCTGTCTGAATTAAACTTATGACCTTACTAGGGTGTATGATTTTATGACCATTAAAAAAGTAAGCTATGTGGTAATGCTGCTTATCAGCTTTGTTTTGCTCTCTTACCCATATATAGGCGAACTCACCGTATGTATTCTTTATTTTCTTTTGAATACTATTAATAAACTGTGAAACAACTTTATTGTCTTTACTATATTGTTCTAATCTTAAATCGAGCCTGAGTACGAGCACTTTGGAAAACTTACAAAGCATCACATCCAATTGTTTTAGCGTAGCTTTAATAATGTCGTAGTAATATCCACTTGGGAAATTCATTATCTCCAAAGCCATATAAGATTCTTCTGATAGTTTTTGATAATGTACTTCAACACCATATTTATCTTTTAATTTTTGAACTAACTGAGATGGCATGATTTTCTCTAAATATTATAAATAACCTGCATTACAACAATGAAGTTAACCGCACTATGATTGACGTTTTAAGCAAGTAAAGGTCATATAAAAGGGTCTAACTAATGAAATAACATCCCTTGTAATCCTAAGAAGTGCTAATTTGGTTGAGTTGCTTTACCTCTGTCAAAGGCCAACCAGTAACTTTTTGAACTAACTCCACAGGCTCTGAAAGAGTCCTTTCTTTTACTAGCTTGCCTATTAAGTAAGACGAAAAACCAAAGTGCTTTTGAATCGCAACTTTTGAAATAAAAACATCTTCATCAGCAATTTTAACTTCTCGTTTAGCTAAAAACCTCATGCTTGTACTCTTGAGTCAATCCAATCAATAACATCACTATATTGCCACCCCATAGCCCGCCCACTTTGCACTAACTTTATACTTTGTGGGAACTCGCCTTTACTCTGTAAGTCGTAAACCATAGTTCGAGATAAACCAGTTAAAGTTTGTACATCTTTAAGGCGTAAAATTCTTTTGCTGTCAGTTAATAGGCTATTTAAGTTCATAATATAATTCCAATAATTGAAGGGGGTGAATCCGATAAGTTATTAAAACGAACTAAGATGTTCGCTTAAGTACGGGAAGGATTATGAATAAAAAAATAGATGACAAAAATGGAGTTTAGTTAGTTAAACTCCATTTACAACATAATAAAAAACTATAAGTCTTGAGGTAATAACTATAGCGATGAGATTAGCATTTACATAAAAGGGGTATTATTAAATGCATTAAAAATCATTTCATCAAGCTTACTGTTTTGAGTTGATTTTAAGTCTTTGTGAAGCCTGTTGTTTTGGTAATAAAAAGCCTCATAATTAGGGATTTTGACGTATAGGCAACTAATATAAATAGCCTCGGTATAGTCATCAAATGCTGAAATACGAAATTTTTTAGCAAGCCCTTTGAGTATTTTATCAACTAGCACATCGAGGCTAATATTAGGTTTTAAGCTTTGAAAAGCTTTTAGCTTGATAAGCTTATCAACCACACTGTAAGCTAACGTGAGTCGCCGATCCTCTTCAGTATTAGCTATGCCATTAATATCTTGGTAACCACTATCAAAAAATGACTGGTATAAAGTAGTACAATCACAGGCAAAGTGCTTTTCAAGGTAGCTAAACACAATATCTCGTTGCTTTAATTGCTCCTGGCTCCTTTTACCTTTGCTTAAATTAACGCCGATGTATTTTGCTAAACTTTGGGTAGCTTTATGCTCAGATATGACCAACTTTGGATTTAGATACAACCTAAGTAGCAAGTCTATACTTGAAACAACAGCCCAAGCATCAAATATATTATAAGCTTTTTTTGCGCTTACTATTTGATATAACTCCTTTGCTACTCTTTTATACGTTAGGGTTTTTAACTCCCTTACCTTGGCAACCTTCTTATTTCTTAAAGAAACTCCTTGATGATACATCAAGCTTTTTGAATAACGGCTCAATGCATTAAGCTCACCTATAAGCTCACCTAATGCTAAAAAATCTATTGGTTGTAACTTTTGGTCTTTTTTAACCGAGCTATATAACTTATCAAACTTAGCCTTGATCTCTTTTCGAGTAACTCCCAGCAAGTGAAGCTCATCAAAAGCTGTTAACGTTGTACTCTCTTCAATTTCTAAAAATATATTTTTTATATGCTCTAAATAAGCTAATAATGAGCCTGATTCAACAAGCTCTTTGTTATTAGAAATCAAATTAGCAGTAACTATGTCAATGGCGTTGAACTGGGATAATTTATCAAACAAGCGATTTGACCTTAGCGTTATGAATATACTCACTCCACCAGCACATTATTTCTCTTCTACTTTCTAGGTAGTCACTTCGATTATATGCAGCTCGAACTTGGTTCGTGTCTTGATGCGCTAATGCAACTTCTATTAACTCATAGTCAAATAACCTAGATTCATTTAACGCGGTGCTTGCAAGTGATCTTAAGCCATGGGCAACAAGCTTTCCTTTATAGCCCATTCGACGTATTGCGCCATTTGGGGTTTGAGGACTCATATGTCCTCTAGGGTTTCTATCAGCGGGAAAAATATATTCACGATGACCACTTATCGGTCTCATCAATTCGAGCAATTTTAACGTTCTTGGAGTTAATGGTATTTTATGGATTTTAGCTGCTTTCATTTTTTCTGCAGGTAATATCCACACATTGTTTTCTAAGTCTATCTCAGACCATTTTGCTTTTGTGGCTTCATTTGGTCTTACCATTGTGTGTAATTCCCACTCAATCGCACACCGAGTAGGAAACTTTATACTAGCTCTTGAAAGATCCCCCATAAATTCAGGTATCCTTATAACATCTATCGTTGGCATCGGCTTTGTTACAGGCTTTGCAAAGGCATCCCTAATTCCCTCTAAAGGGTTATGTTTGATGACTCCTGTATTTACTGCGTAGCGCATAATTTGATTGAGGATCTGACACGTCCTACTCACTGTTTCAAGGGCGCCTTTTGCAGCAACAGGCTTTAATGTATTAATTGTACTTACTGCATCGATACTACTTATAGGTCGCTTACCTAATTCAGGAAGTACATGGTTTTTTACCTTACCCCAAATGCCTTCTGCGTGTTTAGGCTTTACTGCTAACTTTTTAATTTCAAACCATTCCCACGCTACCTTCTCTAAAGTATTTAAACGTGCTTGTGTCTCTTGAGTATATTGTTGCTCTTTGTACTCTTTTGGGTCTATTTCATTAGCAAGAAGCCCGCGTGCTTCTTCTCTTTTTACTCTAGCAGCGGCAAGGGTAATTTGAGGGTATTGTCCAAAAGAAAGGTTTGTTCTTTTTTTAGTGAATGGCTTGTAATACTTAAATATCCAACTTTTAGTACCATTTGGTCTTATAGATAATTGAAGACCACTGCCATCTGAAAGTGAGTATTCCTTTTCCTTAGGCTTAGCTTGCTTAATTTGTGTATCGTTGAGGGGTTTTACAGTTCTGGCCATTTATTTTATATATACCATGCTCTAGCCCTGTGAATTCAAGGCTTTCTTATTTTTAGTACCACAGCATTTTCACAAATGAGTGCTGTGGTACTAACCATGGTACTAAAAATACTGGATGTAGGTAAACATCTTGGGATATTACAGGCAATAAAAAACCCGCTAACCTTTATGTTTAGCGGGTTTCCTGTATCTGTTCGGATGTTATCGAACAGCAAATTGGTGGAGCTGGGGGGATTTGAACCCCCGTCCGAAAAGCCTCGACCGTCGGTACTACATGTTTAGTATTGTCATTTAATTAACCTTTAAATCCCGGACAAACACGGTAAGTAAAGGCGAGGCCGCTTAGTTTTAACGCTTCAACCCCGGCCAGGGTTTCCATCGCGATCAGGTGTTAGGGTGACACTCCAGAATCCAGTCCACAAGAATACATGGAAGGAGCGCTAGCCAGCCTAAGCTGCTAGAGAGTAGTTATCGTCGTTTGCGATTACTTTAGATTGCGGCTTTTTTACGAGGCAAACCGCACCTCGACATGCACCTTGGGCTTCTTGAATTCCGTCGAATCCTAATCAGCCCCTGAATTAGTAAACTCATTCAGAGCGTGCAAGCAGTATAACTGAGTAAAGTGATGATACTCAAGGCTTAATAACGCTTTATTTAATTCACCTAGGTTAACTGCACATTTAATGAACAAATTAACAATAATGTACTAGATACAGTAAACATTTACTTAACAATATGGTTAACCTGTGTTCAAATAAGGGATTAGCAAACTAGTGCTAAAGGTTTAGTTGTAACTGTAAAAGTTAAGAATAATAACAGGCATAAGAAGTAGGGAATTAAAAATGTCGGTTTTTTCATTAGATAAAAGTACAGGATGTGTGTCTTTAACTAAGCATCCTGTTGATAGTGGTTTTCCGGTCACAAGCACTCAACTAATTGAAATGTTTGAGCAATCTGAATTTGGTGAATATGAGATCATCTCAGCCAATATCGGAAAACTTTTTGCGCCTACAAATAACCACAAAGAAGTGTCTTTAGTTGTCGCAAAAGCAGTGGATGCATCTATTGTAATTAATATTGATGAAAAAAACATGGTTGCAGAAGCAACAATAACAACCGCCAAAGGTGGTGCACTGCTTTCAATAGAAGATGCACAAGAGGCGTTGAACAAAGCGGGTGTAAAAAAAGGGATTAGCCCTCGCGCACTTGATAGTTTTTTGGGTCAACAATTTGAACAAGCCTCTGGGTCAACTTACAGCGCTATTGTTGCGCATGGTCGTAACCCAAAAGAAGGAAGCGATGCTAAATTTGTTCGCCTTTGTTCAACAGCACAAGATCGTATTTTAAGCCCTCAAGCTACTGCCGGTGGCAAAGTTGATATGAAAGATCTTGGTGCCATTATTACTGTTAAACCAGGCACACCTCTTATGCAACGTATTGCAGCCACAATGGGTGAAGACGGCTATACCGTGTTTGGCGATATCATTCCTGCAACGCCTGGTAAAGAGCTTGAGCTGCAACCTTTTGAAGGGACAAAAATAGACCCAACAAACCCAAATTTATTAATAGCAGACTGCAAAGGCGTACCTGTTGCGCTACCACGCGGGATGCGCGTTGACGACGTTTTATGTTTCGATAATGTCGATGTGAGCACCGGTCATGTTGATTTTGATGGCAGTGTAATTATCAGCGGTGACATAAAAGACGGTATGCGAGTAAAGGCAAAAGGTGATATTACTGTTTTAGGCTTTGTTGAATCGGCCATTGTTGAAAGCCAAAGTGCAGTTACAATTGTGCTAGGGGCTATAGGCCGTAACCGTGAAAACGAAGAAGCATTTACATGTAGCATTTCAGCTAAGCGCACAATTTCTATAGGTTATGCCCAATACTGTAATATTAAAACCGATCAAAACCTATTTATTGAACGTCAAGTATTACATTGTGATTTAACGGCTAAACGTTTGATTCGTGTTGGCAAGGCAGATAAGCCTCGAGGCAAAATTATAGGTGGTAATATATTTGATGCTATGCGTATTGAGACTGGCGAATTAGGTGCACCAGCCGGTACTAAAACGCGTGTATTTTTAGCTCAAAATTGGTTTGAACTGCGTGATAAGCAGAGCCAAATTAACGACTTTGAAAAAGTATTAAGCACTAAATTACTGGATTTAAAAAATGCGCGAACTAAAGCAGAAAAAATCACGAACCCTGCTCAGCGTAAGCAATTTACAGATAAAATCAGTGCTAACGAAAAGCAAGTGAATGCTCGCTCTCGCAATGTTAAGCAGCAAAAAGCACTCGTAAAAAGAAAAATAGCCCAACTATTAGCTTCTAGCCGCGTAAAAGTGAACGAATTAATGCACCCTGGTGTGGAGGTTAAAATAGCAAAAGAAACAAAACAGTTTTCGCGTATTTACCCCCCCCACTTCGTAAAACTATCTGAGGGTAAAATTACTCAGTCGTTTTAGGTTCATTGGCTGCTTCATCTTCGTCACTATCATCGAGTGGTGCAAGCGGCCAACCGCCTAGCTCTTGCCAACGGTTAACAATTAAACAGTATAATTCAGCGGTGCGTTCTGTGTCGTAAAGTGCTGAGTGGGCTTGGCTGTTATCAAATTCAATTCCAGCTGCACGACACGCTTTAGCTAATACTGTTTGACCTAATGCAAGCCCTGCTAGCGTTGTTGTATCAAAACTTACAAATGGATGAAATGGAGTGCGTTTTATACTATTGCGTTCAATAGCTGCATTTAAAAATCCGTGATCAAAGGCTGCGTTATGCGCCACAATAACAGAACGTTGACATCCGGCTGCCTTTTGCGCTTTGCGCACTACCTTACAAATCTCTTTAATGGCATCCTCTTCTTTTACTGCTCCTCTTAACGGTGAAAATGGATCAATTCCGTTAAATTCGATTGCCGCTTGCTCAATATTAGCACCTTCAAACGGCTCAACATGAAAATGCACTGTTTGATCTATGCTCAACAAGCCATTGTCATCCATTTTTAATACAGAGACTGCAATTTCAAGTAATGCATCTGTTTCTTTATTAAAACCTGCGGTTTCAACATCAATAACAACAGGAAAAAAGCCACGAAAGCGTTTTGCGAAAAGAGTTTGCTCAGTATTTGCCATAGTCTTCTTGGTTTGTAGGTATAAGCCTTCTATTATGTCAAAAGTATAGGGCTTTCGGCTAGAGGCATTAACTATTATTTACGCCTATAATAATAGGCATATAACTTGCTTTAGAATGACGCTAGCAAAGTGTACGTTGCACTTTAATAAAGTAGTACTGAACAATGCCAAATTTTTGGCGTGTAGGGTTACGGAGAGTTTTATGAAGTTTAAATTATTATTGATGAGCGCCAGTATTAGCTCTGTGCTATTAAGCACAAGTGCAACTGCAGCCATGCGTAATTACTCTGCTAATCAAGACAGTTCAAGCTGGGAAGTCGTTAGAACAACACGCTTACAGTGCCAATTAAATCATGAGGTTCCTTACTACGGGGAAGCTATTTTTAAAGCCACTGCCAGCAAAAATAAAAACCTAACTTTTAATTTAGATATGGTTGTGCGCCCAGATAACTACTCTATTGCTGGACTTAAAGCAGTTCCGCCTTCATGGCGTTCTGGGCTACCAGCCCGAGATATTGCGAATATGAAACTACTAAAAAAGTTTGATGGCGAGCTAGGCAATCAAACAGCTTGGGAAATGCTCACCGAGCTTGAAAAAGGATTTTACCCCACTTTTTACTATCAAGACTGGCAAAATAATGCCGATAAAATTGCCGTTGGTATTTCAAGCGTTAATTTTAAGCAAGCTTATTGGGCGTTTTTACAATGTCGTGACGAACTACTGCCTTACAGCTTTGAAGATATTTCGTTTACAGTAATGAACTATCAATCTAACAGCAGTAAGCTCACTAAATCATCTCAGCAACGCCTTGACAAAATTGCTGAATATTTAAAAAACGATTCAACCATCGAATCAATTAGTATCGACTCTTATACCGATAGCTACGGCGGTCGTTGGAACAATTTAGACCTATCGCGTAAACGCGCTAAAGCAATAAAAGACTACATGGTTAGCCTAGGAGTAGATGAAAATAAAGTCAAAACAACGGGGTTTGGTGAAAAGCGCTTTGTAGACACCAACGATAATATTTTAGGTCGCGATAAAAACCGCCGTTTGGTAATTCAAATAGCTAAAATGTAGGAGCTTATACTCAGCCCAACAGGTTACAGACCTCACGCTGTAATTTAATCGCTCCTAGATTGAACAAATTTCTAGCCTCAAAGTTCAACACGCCCTAGTGCTAACGCTTTGCTTTTAAATATTTATCGCCAAATTGAAAAAAGCCTAAACTAATAACAATGATAACCGCGCCAGTTATTAGCTCTATACTCAGTGGCTCGTTGTTAAGCCACGCACCTAGTCCAATAGCAAAACTTGGAGTAATAAGTGTGGTTAACGCAACAGTACTTGCATTTAAATTTTGTAAAACATGAAAATATGCTAATGCCCCTATTAACGAACCAAATAGTCCTAAATAACCAATTGCCCAAAGCGACCTTACATTCCAGTTTTGTATATTAAGCTCACCATCAAGCAACCACCATGCAATAAAAAATAGTGGCGTTACAAACACAAGTGCACCAAATGTTGTGGCCATAGGGTGAATTGCAATTTTCACCCGCTTTATCATGACACCGCTTAAGCTAAAAAAACACACAGCTATAAATACATATAAAAGCCCGAGTCCCTGAGTTTGTGAATTTTGTACTTGGTTGTAGCTTACAAAATAAAGGCCAACTAAAGCGCTTGCTAAAGCAATGAGCTTTATTGGGCTAAATTTAGGCTCATTTAATAGCTGCTGAGCAAGCAACCCCGATAAAATAGGAGCCAACCCAAACATGAGTGAAATAATGCCAGAAGGCACTGTTTTAGCCGCCATATAACTCAATAGCATGCCACCAAAAATACCAATACTTGAGTAAGAATATAGTAAACACGCCGACTTATTCCATGGCACTCTTACATTAGTGACGGCTACGACAAGCGCCCCCATAAATAGCCCCACCAGCATACGCATTAACACCGCTAATGAGGGCGAAACACTTTCACTACTCCACACAATACCCAGCGGTGTGGTGGACCATATAAGAACCATTAAAAAATAAGAAACTTTAACTGGCACGTGCCATTCCTTTGTAAGTTAAAAATAAGGCGAGTTGAGCTTAGGAAGTAAAAACCAGCTTAACGCACGAATAAATGAGTTACAGGCAAAGCTAAATAGCTTTTGTTAAAACTCGCTAAAAGCACTTAACTGTCAGCTTAATCTTAAAATATAAACGCCTAAGAACTGGTCACACGATTATACGCTGTAAAGGGTTTATGAATAGGCGTTTAATCATATTAAAGATTAAAAAACGTGTAAATATACAGCTGTAAATTGTAAGTTACATTTTATTTAATGCCATTTAGAACAAAACTATTTGAGTTTTACTGAAGTAGTTATATCGTGCGTGTAAATTAATAATAATTAAGGTAATTAAGTGCTCAAAAATAAAACAATAGGCAGCATGTTAATCGTAGCAGGTACCACAATTGGTGCTGGCATGCTTGCTTTACCTATCGCCTCTGCTGGTTTAGGTTTTATGACTGCACTTGCACTTATTGTTGCAAGCTGGGTATTAATGACTTACACCGCTTTACTGATGTTAGAGCTACATCAATTTGCCCCACGTGATGCAACGTTGAATACACTTGCTAAACGCTGGCTTGGGAAGCGCGGTCAATACATTGCCAATTTTTCTATGGTGTTTTTATTTTATGCTTTATGCGCAGCGTATATTGCAGGCGGTGGTGCACAGCTTCAAGAACGAATTAATCTTGGATTTGATTTAGACATGGCTCCCCAATTTGGGTCTGTCATATTAGCGGTCATTATTGCAAGCGTAGTTACACTGGGAACAAGCAAAGTAGATAAATTCAATAGAGTGCTGTTTACAATTAAAGTGATTGTTTTAGCCAGCTTATTTTATATGCTTACACCTTATGTACAAGCCAAGCATTTACTCGAAATGCCAGTACAACAAGGATTAATATTATCCGCGATCCCTGTCGTCTTTACCTCTTTTGGATTTCATGGCTCTATTCCATCAATCGTGAAATACGTAGGCCTTGACGTAAAAACGCTTCGTAAAGTGATGATTGCAGGCGCGGCACTTCCTTTAGTTATTTATATTTTTTGGCAATTATTAAGCCAAGGTATTATGAGCCAAAGCGATTTACTTAATAGCGAAGGTTTGAGCGGGTTTGTAGCCAGTGTTGCAAGCATTGCACATAATTCAAATGTGTCAGTAGCGGTAAAGTTATTTGCTGATTTAGCACTAGCAACTTCATTTTTAGGTGTAAGCTTGGGTTTATTTGACTTTTTTGCCGATACATTCAAGCAAGTCGACAACAACGTAGGCCGAATTAAAACCGCGCTTGTTACGTTTATACCGCCTTTGGGGTTTGCCCTTTTTTACCCGCAAGGGTTTATTATGGCCCTAGGTTACGCTGCTATAGCTTTAGTTATATTAGCTGTATTTTTACCTGTTGCTATGGTTTATAAGCAACGAGGTTCAGCAAGCACTGTCACTGGTTATAAAGTACAAAGTGGTAGTGTTGGGCTATTAATTGCAGGGTTATGTGGCGTGCTAATAATTGCTGCGCAATTTATGCAAATGGCGGGGTTTATACCCGCAATTGGTTAAACCATACTTTTGTAACAACAAAATTTAGTTAATAAAAAAAACCGCACACCATTATTTGAAGTGACCCCATAAAGTTGGACTCATTTCTAAGCGACTGCCAAGGCCTGATTTCGATACTGTATCGGACTCAGGCCTTTTAGTTTCAGTTTAATACGCTCATTGTTGTAATAGTGGATATATTCTTTAATGTTTTCAATAAGATCATTCACGTCTTTAAACGTTTCGTTGTGGTACATCTCACTCTTCAATATGCCGAAGAAGTTCTCAGCAACCGCATTATCTAAACAATTTCCTTTTCTAGACATACTTTGTTGCAATCCTTTTTCCTTAAGGTGATTTTGATATTGTTTGTTTTGATATTGCCACCCTTGATCTGAGTGTACAACTGGCTTTTCATTTGGCTTCAACCTAGCAGTTGCTGCTTTAAGCATGTCAGTTACCAAAGGGAGTGCAACGGATTTTCTGACTTCGTAACTGATTACCTCTTGGTTGAATAGGTCAATCATAGGCGATAGATATACCTTCTCATTATCCACTTTAAACTCCGTCACATCCGTCACCCATTTTTGATTTGGCTTCTGCGCAGTAAACTCGCGGTTAAGCGTATTTTCTGCGATTTTACCCACTTCACCTTTATAGGATTTATAGCGTTTAGGCCTTACTTTTGACTTGAGCCCTAACTCATTCATCAAC
>NZ_LOFI01000014.1:0-40794 GCF_001469195.1 Pseudoalteromonas sp. 10-33
ACACCGAGGCGCTGCGCGCTACACAGAGATAAACATAGTTAAATCCAAATTATTTACCAGCCCTTAAATTACTACTCCTTGTCTTCTCCTTTGCTTCTCGGTGGTGACATGATCACTTTCAATTAATCAAATGTAAAAGCGTTGCTTCTTGTTATTTATAAAAATATGACCACAGAGAACACCGAGGCGCTGCGCGTTACACAGAGAAAACACAAGTAATTTGGTAGTCACTACTCCTTGCTTTCTCCTTTGCTTCTCGGTGGTGATGAAATTACTTGATTACTAATCAATTATAGAACTAGCCTTTGTGGATGTTTATTCGGTTCCATATTCAAATGCGCAAAAAAATGCCCAGAGTGATTTAGGGAAACTCTGGGCTATAACGGGCTCTTTTGAGCCTTGCGCTAACAAAAAACTTTCTAATTCATAGGGAGAAGTTGAAAGTATTTTAAGTATAGCCAAAGCTCTTAAAATTACACATTTTTAGGTTGTTTTTTATACTGCTGCAAATACAGTTACTTAACTATGTTGTGCACATTTTATACGCAATTTGTGCGTGTTTACTCCCACGTTATTAACTGAGTGTTTTGCACTAGATCGCGTGGTAGTGAGTTTTTGATCTTATTTTTTTGCCATTTTCCTAGCCCAATGGGGCAGCCGCATAAAGTTAATACCACTTCGCCTAGCTCTTTAGTTGGCTCGGCTAGTCGTATATCTTTACCATTAAAGTAGTCGTTTGCTTGTTCGCTATTAAGCGCGTACGTGTTGGTTTTGCACGCGTTACCTAACACGGTGGCAAATTCGTGAGTGAGCCTTACACCGTTTTTATGAATAATGCCTATTTGAATACCTAAACGGGCATATTTAATTTTGTTTTGAATGGCATCAAACCCCTGCGGGAACAGCCACAGTTCTTTGTCGCGTTGCATTAATGTGCCGGGTAGGCTTGTTAAACCAAAGTGCTTTTTAAGCTCGCTCATAAATGCGGTTGTTGGTTTTTTATCAAATTCAGTAAACGGAAACGCGCCTTTTTTTACTGTTTGGTTTGGGTTGTTACAACTTGCGTGTTTTTTAAACTTAGCAATAAAAAAACCTTCGCTGTCGTATGTTTGCGGCCATACGTGCAAATAGCCTTCGGCCGTTGTTGCTTTGTCGGCCCCCGGAAATAAATTGCTCAGTGACTCGGGCGCTATAAACTCGCCAAATTCTTCAAGTAAAAATTCACATACTTGCTGGTTTTCGAGCGGGGTGAGCGTACAGGTAGAATACACGAGCGTGCCGCCGGGTTTTAACGCGTAAAATGCGCTTTTTATTAAATCTTTTTGTACTTGGGCAATTTGAATGTTTGATTCGATTGACCAATTTTTTAATGCGTCTGCATCTTTACGTACCGTGCCTTCGCCAGAGCAGGGGGCGTCTAGCAAAATGCTATCGAAACATTCAAACATGTAATTGCCAAATATAACGCCATCAAAATGTGAAAGCGCACAGTTACCCACGCCCATGCGTTTTAAGGTGGCACTGAGTACTTTTAAACGCGACGACGAAAGCTCGTTTGCTACTAGCACGCCTTGGTTGTTCATTAGTGCTGCTAGCTGCGATGTTTTAGACCCCGGCGCCGACGCCATATCAAGCACGGTGTGACTTGTTTGTATACTTTGTTTGAGCGCTATTGGCGGTAGCATTGAGCTTGCCTCTTGCACGTACATTGCGCCGCTTAGGTGTAGGTCGGTATTGCCTAGGGCTAGGTTTTGTTCTTCACTAATTGGGCGCTCTAGCCAAAAGCCTTCGCTACACCACGGAATTGGCGTAAGTTGCCAATTTTTTTGTTCTGCCTTTTTTATAAAGTCTTCTACGGTTATTTTTAATGTATTAACGCGGATAGATTTTCTGAGCGGGCGACGACACGCATTTATAAAGTCATCTAACTTTAGGTGATTGGGTAGGTAGGTTTTTACGTCGTCTATAAAGTGCTCAGGAATAAAAGTATTGGCGTTCACGCGCTAGCTCGTACATTAAAAATAAAGCGCGATTTTAGCATTTAAATAACTAAATTTCAGTGATAAAAATACCTCCCTTGATTATATGGTGCTGTCGACACTTTGTGGTTTTTAGGTATTTATAAACTATTTTGCTCATACTTTAGAATAATAGTGTCGACAATGAGGGTGTTTTTTAGCCTTTTTGTACAGTTTTAGGGTTGACATGTTTTTTTAATGCGCCCATTATGGCGATACAAATTGTCGACAATCTAAAAAATTAACTTATGACAGACTCATTTTTAAACGAAGCGCCCGTTACCACAGCATCTGATCAGGTATTTGTAAATATGCGCCGTGAGATTGTTGAAGGCACTATTGCACAAGGTAGCAAAATTTCGGAGCCTGAGCTTGCAAAGCGTTACGGTGTAAGCCGCGCAACCCTGCGTGAGGCGCTAAACCGCCTAGAAAGCTGTTATTTAGTAGAGCGTAAAGCCAATGTGGGCTGCCGTGTTGTGGCCCTTACCGCTGAGCGTTTAATTGAGGTTTACCAAGTACGTAGCTCGCTTGAAGGGCTTGCTTGCCGTTTAGCTGCCGACAATATGGAGCCTGATGAAATTAAAGGCTTAAAACAATTATTAAACCAGCATTTACAAACGCAGCGCGTTAAAGAAGGCGAGTCGTACTACCAAGAGGCGGGCGATTTAGATTTTCATTACCGCATTATTAAAGGCAGTAAAAACGCACATTTGATTCATTTGCTTTGTAACGACCTGTACCAATTAATTCGCATGTACCGCGTGCAAATGGGTATGGCGGGGCCGCGGGTATCAAAAGCGTTTGACGAACACTTAGCGATTATTAACGCGATTGAAAACCATGACGGCGAACTGGCCGAAATGCTAATGAAGCGCCATATAAGCGCGTCGCAAGCCAATATTCAAACAAAATTTGATGCATTCCAATCTGAATAACTGTTTACCCATACAGATTGGTATTAGCCGCAAAAGTTAAGCAAAATAGTTAAAGCGTCATAAATACATATTAAAAATATAAGTTACTCCACGTAGCAACCGTTCAAAGAGAGGAAATGACATGTCAGCAGGATATAAATTTAAACAAGCTATTGCTAATAATCGCCCGTTACAAGTTGTAGGTACTATTAATGCCTACACAGCTATGATGGCTGAAAAAATGGGCCACCAGGCTATTTACCTTTCGGGTGCGGGTGTTGCTAATGCCTCTTACGGTATGCCCGATTTAGGCATGACCAGCCTAGACAACGTACTTGAAGATATTCGCCGTATTACGGGTGCCAGCGATTTACCTTTACTTGTTGATGCCGATACCGGTTGGGGCGGGGCATTTAATATTGCACGTACCGTTAAAGAAATGACTAAAGCCGGCGCGGCGGGTTTTCATATAGAAGATCAAGTAGCGCAAAAGCGTTGTGGCCATCGCCCAAATAAAGAAATTGTTAGCCAAGGCGAAATGGTTGACCGTATTAAAGCGGCGGTAGATGCAAAAACCGATAGCGATTTTTACATTATGGCGCGCACCGATGCATTTCAAAAAGAAGGCTTAAATGCGGCCATTGACCGTGCAGCAGCCTGTGTTGAAGCCGGTGCTGATGCTATTTTTGCTGAAGCCGTGCACGACCTTGCCGATTACCAAGCGTTTGCTAATGCGCTAAATGTGCCTATTTTGGCTAACATTACTGAGTTTGGCCAAACGCCAATTTATACCAAAGAGCAGTTAAGTGATGTAGGCGTTGAAATGGTACTTTACCCACTCAGTGCGTTTAGAGCAATGAACAAAGCGGCGCTTAATGTGTACTCGGCTATTTTAAATGAAGGCTCGCAGCAAAGCGAAATTGAGAACATGCAAACTCGTGCTGAACTTTACGACTTTTTAGATTACCACACGTACGAAAACACACTTGATAACCTTTTTTCATCAAAATCTGACAAATAATAACTATTAAATTAGATAACACACACAAATTTAAGATAGGAGAAGATCATGGTAGATAAAGCATTAGGCGGCGCAGGTTTACGCGGACAAGTAGCGGGTCAAACAGCATTGTGTACAGTTGGCCAAAGTGGCTCGGGTTTAACGTATTGTGGTTACGATATTAGCGAACTGGCTGAAAAAGCGCAGTTTGAAGAAGTGTCTTTTTTACTTTCACGCGGTGAGTTACCAACAACTAGCGAATTAGCTGAGTACAAAGCCAAATTAAAAAGCTTACGTGGCCTGCCAGATGCACTTAAAACCGTGCTTGAAAATATTCCTAAAGACGCGCACCCAATGGATGTAATGCGTACGGGTTGCTCTATGTTGGGTAACCTTGAAATGGAACTTGATTTTAGCCAAGCAAACGATGCGATTGACCGCATGGTTGCTGTGTTCCCAAGTATTATTTGTTACTGGTACCGTTTTACACACGATGGCGTTCGTATTGAAACACAAACAGACGACGATTCAGTAGGCGCACACTTTTTAACGCTATTACACGACAAAGCGCCTAGCGAGTTGTTTGCACAGGTAATGAATGTGTCGCTTATTTTATACGCAGAGCACGAATTTAATGCCTCTACCTTTACGGGACGTGTGTGTGCATCTACTTTGTCTGATATTCATTCGTGTGTAACCGGTGCTATTGGTACGTTACGCGGGCCATTACATGGTGGTGCAAACGAAGCGGCAATGGACATGATTGAAGGTTTTACTAGTGCAGAGCACGCTGAGCAAGAAGTTATGGGCATGCTTGAGCGCAAAGATAAAATTATGGGCTTTGGCCATGCTATTTACCGCGAGTCGGATCCACGTAATGTAATTATTAAAAAGTGGTCTGAAAAATTAGCAGCAGAGGTGGGCGATGATGTGCTTTACCCGGTGTCTGTTCGTTGTGAAGAAGTAATGTGGCGTGAGAAAAAGTTATTTTGTAATGCTGATTTTTTCCATGCATCGGCTTATCACTTTATGGATATTCCGACTAAGTTATTTACGCCAATATTTGTAATGAGCCGAGTAACAGGTTGGACTGCCCACGTGAAAGAGCAACGTGCTAATAACCGTATTATTCGCCCAAGTGCAGATTACACAGGCCCAGATGCACGTAGCTATACGCCAATTGAATCAAGAGGCTAATTAGTTAAACCTAAGGTGAGCAACACGCTCACCTTTTTGCCTTTTATTTCCCGTCACTTATTAGCGAATTTTTATTATGACCATTATTAACAATACTCAGTACCGCAAACCGCTTGCGGGCTCAAACGTAGATTACTACGATACCCAAGCCGCTGTTGATGCTATTAAACCAGGCGCTTATGCCACTCTTCCTTACAGCTCGCGCGTATTTGCCGAAAATTTAGTACGCCGCTGCGACCCTGCTATGTTAACCGATGCACTTAGCCAAATAATTGAGCGCAAACAAGATTTAGATTTTCCGTGGTATCCGGCGCGTGTGGTGTGCCACGATATTTTAGGCCAAACAGCCCTTGTTGATTTAGCAGGCTTGCGCGACGCTATTGCAGCAAAAGGGGGCGATCCGTCTAAGGTTAATCCTGTGGTACCAACGCAGTTAATTGTTGACCATTCGTTAGCGGTTGAACATGCGGGTTTTGATCCTGACGCATTTGAAAAAAACCGTGCCATTGAAGACCGCCGTAACGATGACCGTTTTCATTTTATTAATTGGACTAAAACGGCCTTTAAAAATATTGATGTGATCCCGCCAGGTAACGGCATTATGCATCAAATTAACCTTGAAAAAATGTCGCCCGTTATTCAAAACCGCGACGGCATTGCATTCCCCGATACTTTGGTAGGTACCGACAGCCACACGCCTCATGTTGATGCGTTAGGTGTTATTGCTGTGGGTGTAGGCGGGCTTGAGGCAGAAAGCGTGATGCTTGGCCGCGCATCGTACATTCGTTTACCCGATATTGTAGGTGTAGAGCTAACGGGTACTCGCCAACCAGGTATTACTGCAACTGATATTGTATTGGCTATTACAGAGTTTTTACGCGAGCAGCGTGTGGTATCTACCTATTTAGAGTTTTACGGTGAAGGCGCCGATGCGCTAACGCTTGGCGACAGAGCGACCATTTCAAACATGACACCCGAATTTGGTGCAACTGCGGCCATGTTTTATATCGACGATAAAACAATAGACTATTTACGTTTAACAGGGCGCGATGAAGAACAAATAGCCCTTGTTGAAAACTACGCAAAAACAGCAGGCCTTTGGAGCGATAGCTTAAAAACGGCGAAGTATGAGCGTGTTTTGACTTTTGATTTATCAAGCGTTGGTCGCAATATTGCGGGGCCTTCTAATCCGCATCGTCGTGTTTCAACTAGCGATTTAGCGAAAGAAGGTATTTCGGGTGTTGTTGAAAACGAAGAAGGCTTAATGCCAGATGGCGCGTGTATTATTGCGGCTATTACCAGTTGTACTAATACCAGTAACCCGCGCAATGTGATTGCGGCAGGTTTGTTAGCACGAAACGCAAACGCAAAAGGCTTAATGCGCAAACCGTGGGTTAAAACGTCGTTAGCGCCGGGCTCTAAAGCCGTGCAATCGTACCTTGAAGATGCAAACCTATTACCAGAGCTTGAGCAACTTGGATTTGGTATTGTTGGCTTTGCGTGTACTACGTGTAATGGCATGAGTGGGGCGCTAGACCCTGTTATTCAAAAAGAAGTAATAGATCGCGATTTATACACAACGGCTGTGCTTTCGGGTAACCGTAACTTTGACGGGCGTATTCACCCTTATGCTAAACAAGCCTTTTTAGCATCACCACCTTTGGTTGTGGCTTATGCTATTGCGGGCACGATTCGTTTTGATATTGAAAAAGATAGTTTAGGGCAAGATCAACACGGAAACGATGTAACCCTTAAAGATTTATGGCCAAGCGATGAAGAAATTGATGCGGTTATTCAGCAAAGCGTTAAACCCGAGCAATTTAAAAAAGTGTACGAGCCGATGTTTGACTTAACCGTAGATTACGGTGAAGACAACGACCCACTTTACGATTGGCGAGCGCAAAGTACCTACATTCGCCGCCCGCCTTATTGGGAAGGCGCACTTGCAGGTGAGCGTACCATGAGTGGTATGCGTGCATTAGCGGTACTGGGGGACAATATTACAACTGATCATTTATCGCCTTCTAACGCGATTATGGCAAGCAGTGCTGCAGGCGAATACCTGACTAAAATGAATGTGCCAGAGGAAGACTTTAACTCATACGCAACGCACCGCGGTGACCACTTAACGGCGCAGCGTGCCACGTTTGCAAACCCTAAATTACTTAACGAAATGGTACTGGATAAAAACGGCGAGGTTAAGCAAGGCTCGTACGCACGCATAGAGCCCGAAGGTAAAAACACGCGCATGTGGGAAGCAATCGAAGCCTACATAGAGCGCAAGCAACCGCTTATTATTGTGGCCGGTGCCGATTATGGGCAAGGCTCGTCGCGCGATTGGGCGGCAAAAGGTGTAAGGCTTGCCGGTGTTGAAGTTATAGCTGCTGAAGGCTTTGAGCGTATTCACCGAACTAATTTAATTGGCATGGGTGTTTTACCGCTTGAATTTGCACCAGGCACTACACGTAAAACACTAAACCTAGATGGTAGTGAAAGTTACGATGTAAATGGCGCACCAGCTCCGGGGGCAACATTAGAGCTGGTGATCACCCGTAAAAACGGCGAGGTGGTTACTACAGCAATGAAATGCCGATTAGATACGCAAGAAGAGCTTTCTATTTATGCCGCTGGTGGTGTATTGCAGCGTTTTGCTCAAGATTTTTTAGAAGCGACAAACGCGTAATAAGGATTATTTAAAATGTTTAAACCACAAATAAAAGTGCCGGCAACCTATATGCGTGGCGGTACGAGTAAAGGTGTGTTTTTTAATTTAACCGATTTGCCAAAGCCTGCCCAAGTGGCAGGTGAGGCGCGCGATAACTTATTACTTCGTGTTATTGGTAGCCCCGACCCTTACGGAAAACAAACCGATGGCATGGGTGGTGCTACATCAAGCACCAGCAAAACGGTCATTTTAAGTAAAAGTGAGCAAGCCAATCACGATGTAGATTACTTGTTTGGGCAAGTCGCTATTGATAAAGCCTTTGTTGATTGGAGCGGTAACTGCGGTAATTTAACCTCGGCAGTGGGTGCGTTTGCTATTAGTAATGGCTTAGTTGATAAAAACAAAGTGCCCGATAATGGCATAGCTATTGTGCGTGTGTGGCAGGCTAATATTAAAAAAAGCATTTTAGTGCATGTACCCATGACTAATGGCGAAGTGCAAGAAACCGGTGACTTTGAGCTTGACGGTGTTACGTTCCCTGCAGCTGAGGTAAAGCTTGAGTTTGTAGACCCTGCTGATGGGGATGGGGCTTTATTTCCAACAGGTAATGTTGTTGACGATTTAGAGGTACCAAATGTTGGCACACTAAAGGCGACGATGATTAATGCGGGTATTCCAACTATTTTTATTAATGCTGAAGATATTGGTTATACCGGCACTGAGCTTCAAGACGACATTAACAATGATGACGCTGCGCTTGAAAAACTTGAAACAATACGTGCTTATGGCGCTGTTAAAATGGGCTTAATTACTAATGTAAATGAAGCACAAGCGCGCCAGCATACTCCTAAAGTGGCGTTTGTTGCTAAGCCTGTGGCATATAATGCATCAAGCGGTAAACACATAGATGCGGGCAGCATTAATTTATTAGTACGTGCTATGTCAATGGGGAAATTACACCATGCCATGATGGGAACAGCCGCTGTTGCAATTGGCACTGCAGCTGCAATTGAAGGTACGTTAGTTAATTTAGCTGCAGGTGGCGGCGCATTGAGTGAGGTGAACTTTGGTCATCCTTCGGGCACGTTAAAAGTAGGCGCCGAGGCTAAAAACAGTAATGGCGACTGGCAAGTTACTAAAGCGAGTATGAGCCGAAGCGCAAGAGTATTAATGGAAGGGCTTGTAAGGGTTCCTTTTTAATCATTTTTTGCTGCATTATTCACTTTTAAAAATCAACAGACCCTTATAGTCAGTTAGGGTTAATTTAACATTATTAATAATGCAGTAACAATTAAGCAGGGTTTTAAAATAAATAATAAACAAGGGATTGGTTTGGTTGGTTCTAAAGGTTTGCTTTTTCATTAAAACTAAATGCTTTAGGGTTAATTTATTTCCATTCTACATTTATTTTTAATGTTCTGTCGCAAATACTTGAAGAAAAAATTTAACAAACTAAATTTAATGTAATAATCAATCAACAAACACGATATATTATAAACCAACATGTTGGTTTTTTGTGGCTCAAACCTAGGTTATTGAATTTAATTAAGGCCTATAAAAATTAAAACATGGCGTTAAACTAAAATTACATCATTTTATATGTATAAATATGTAGCAACAACTCATAGCTTAATGGTACTTTTAAAGTTCTAGTAACAAAGGTTAGATTATTGTGCTTGTTTACATTTTTTGTAAACGGTGAATAAGCTTACCCAAGTTTAACCAAACTTTTTCAGATACTTATTTCATAGCTATCAAGGAGAAATAAATGGCGAAGCGTATGATCAAATTTACACCAATAGCGGCATCAGTTGCACTTACACTCGGCTTAACTGCGTGTGGTTCTGACAACGATGGCAATAACTATGTTGCACCACCACCACCAGTGGAGTCTTTTAGCTCAGAAGACACAGCTTTATTTAACGTAGAAGTTACAGGTAAAGCGGTTAAAGGTGCGATGATGAACGCGGTGGTTAGCGTTTCAACATTAGATGCAACAGGTGAAATGGTAGCAGTACCATTTCGTTTAGCGGCTTCAGCTGAAGCTGAAACATTCTCTGCTGAAGAGTCAACTCAAGAAGCTGCAGATGCAGCAGTTGCTGCAAGCATTTTAGCAGCAAACCCAGAAGCCGTTTTAACAAACGAAAGTGGTCGTTACAGCGTTTACTTAGAAAATGACTTTTCAGGTCCTGTATACATTACAGTTAAAACATCAGCTGAAGGTGACGAAAGCTACCTACGTTGTGATGCGTACCTAGGTTGTGGTACTTACGACGAAGCACCAGCAGCAGAAGACGATGTTAACGATGGCGATACAGCGATTGAGTTTGGGGAGTGGTACAAAACAGACCTAGAGCTTTCTGTTGTTAAATTTATTCCAGCGGTAGAAGCTGATGCATCTGGTGCAAGTGGTGTTTTAGGCGATGCAAACGTAGCGCGTTCACTTAGAGCTAACGCAACTTTCTTAACAACGCTTGTTTCGCAGCTTTTAATTGACGCGGGTGAAGGTGTTGACGCAGCAGGTATTGCTAATTCTAGTGTTGACGTACTTGTTCAAGTTTTAGGCCCAGATACAGCGCTTTTACTAGCTTCTTTGTTAGGTGATGTTTCTAACGGCGGTGCAGTTGATTTAACTGATGTAGATGGCGAAGAAATGCTAGATGATGGTATTTTATCGTTAACTCAAGTTGCTTCATCTATTCAAGGCCTTGCAGATATTAACGGCAACATGACAAAGCTTATTGCTGGTATTAAAGCAGGCAAAGTAACAGGTAGTGAAGATGCAGAGATAGCTGCACTAGCTACTGCACTGCAACAAGCTGCTACAAATACAGCTAATATTTTCTTTGCAATTGCTACAGGTGAAGAAAGCGATATTGAAGCTGCACTTGCAGCTGCATTTGCTGTAAACAACCCAGATGCGACTGACGCTGAAAAAGCGGCGTTTGCTGCTCAATCTACAGGTATTGCTAAAAAGGCAAAAGCTGCAAAAGACAAAGCTGTTAAAAATGGTGCAGCGAGTGATGCAGGTTTAGCAAAGGCTGCTGAAAAATCTAAAAAAGCACTTGAGAAAATTGGTTGTACTGACGATTGTACAGTAGGCGATGGTTTTTACATGCAACTTGCAGCTAAAACAACTGCTGCGGTAACTGTTGCAGAAGCTGAGCTAGTGTCAATTCAGGCATCTGTAACTGCTGCGCAAGCTGATTTAGTTGCAGTACAAGCACTAGGTGGTGACACTGTAGTTGACGCAGACACAGCGGTAGCATTTGCAAATGCGGTTGAATTACTTGCAAATGAAGCTGAAGTAGCTGATTTAGCCGGTGAATCAAATGCATTATTTGTACAGTCTCAAGGTTTAGTGTCTGTAGCTACTTTACTTGTGGCTAATAGTTCTGATTACCAACAAATTTTAGACGATGCAGACGCGTTAGTAACAGGTTCTTCAGCTGAAATTGAAAAAGTTGCTACATTTAATACAGAACTTGAAGCACTTGTAGCTGCAGCAGCACAAGCACTTGTTGATTTTGATGCAGAAGTTGCAGCAGCAGCTGCTCTTGCTACAGAAACAAATGAATTAGCGCTAGCGGCTGAAACGGCTGCAATGACTGCTGAAACAGCGTCTACAACAGCACTATCTGCTGCTGAAGATGCAATGGTAGACAACGCTGAAAATGCAGCTGAGGCGCTAGTACTTGCAGACGCTGCAATTGTTGCGGCTTCTGACTTTGCTGCAAGTGTTGACGCATTAGAAGTGGCTATTGCACAAGCATTAGCTGCTGCAGAAGCTTACTTAGCTGCTGATGCTGACAGTGCCGATGCACAAGAATTAATTGATGCTGCAGAGGCAATGGCTGTTACAGCGGCGGCTAAAGCTGAACTTGCATCAGAGCAGTTTGCTATAGCGTATGCTTTACAATTAACAGCGCAAGATGCAGTTGCTAAGTTTGAAGTACTTGTATCTGTTAAAGCAACATCAGAGTCACTAAGCACAATGACTGTACTTACAAGTACTGGTGGTGAAGCGGTTCTTGATGCAGCAGATGTATTAGCTGACGTAATTAACGAACTTGCTGATATGGGTAATGTGGGTGAAGGTACGTCTACTCGTCAACCTAACTGGACTTATTTTTATAGCTTAGACGACTTAATACTGATACTTAACAATGAAACCACAGGTGAAAAGATTAACGCATTTGCATCTTACCAAGGTGACCAGTTAGTTGTTGCTTGGGGCGCTACGTTAGTTGGCGGTGATGCTACGGTTGAGCTAGTGACTGCAGATTCGCAAGCAAACGCACTTACAGATTGTGTTGATTTTGCAGCAGGTACTATTGACGAGACTCAAATTGATTCTTGTTTAATATTTACTTTTGACGGTGAAGTTGATGCTGACACAGTAGATGATGCTGAAATCGTTAACACTGAAGCATGGAACCACGTGACAATTACGGACGGTGATTCTGGGTTCACTGGTATGTTAAACGTAACTGCTGATGACGTGACTGACATGGGTACTGTTACTCTTGAAGGTATGTCGGGCGACCTAGACTTTAAAGTTATGGGTACGGTTGACGCAAGCGGCGATGAAGATCAAAGCATGTTAGATGTAATGGTTAAAGGTGACGCAGCAATGGGTTACACATTATCTCTTATGGGTGCTGAGTCTACAGGTTACACTGGCGACGTTAAAGCGATGTACGAAGGCATGATGATGTCGTTTGGTACTGCTACTAAAGTTACTAATGGGCTTTCAATCACTTACATTGATGGTGTAACAATGGATTACACTGATGTTGATTTAATTGACTCAAGCAAGTAATTCTTAAACTATTAAAGGGAAAAGCAGTGTGCTTTTCCCTTTTTTTATTGAAAGCGATTAAATTATGAAAAAAAAAATTCTTTTGCTAGGATTTTCATCAGCTCTACTTTCTCCACTTGCATCCGCTAATAATCAGTTTCAAGTTTTTACTCATTTTGACGCAGAAATTTATACCGAAGCGCAACCAGTACAGGCATTTGTTGATGACTTTGATGCGCCGCTAACATCGGGTGACAGTGCATTTACGTACAATATTTTTGAAGTCGGTGTAGGGTACGGTAATTTTAAAGTTGGACTGCAAAGTCGCTTTGACTACGTATTAAATTTTGATCCTGATACGGCAAAATATACGCACACTGAAAAAAATGATCTTGCTTTTGAAGATAGATATTACACTTACTTTTTAGACGCCAAACAGGCAACGTCTAACGGTGTTTTTGTGTCTTACGATTTTAAATTTTTAGACAAAAATGCATTAACTATTACCCCAAAATTGTCTGTATTTGCGAGTACGCATTTTCAAGATGGAATAGTTGATGGACGTATTTACAGTGATGAAGTAGAAGGCGATATCTCTGTTGATTATAACTATTCAAAAGATATTTTATTTAAAAAGTTTACTCCCTCTGAAAACCCAGAAGGACTAGGTTACAGCCTAGATATATTTGCTGATTGGCAAGTAAATGACGAATTACATGTAGGCTTTAGCGTTAAAGACTTACTTTATAAGACAGATTATGAAGACAGTGGTTTTGTAAACGGCCAAACCACTGAGATCCCTTTTAGCCAAAACGACAATGGCGACATAATAACTCAGCCAACGGTATCGTTAAAAACGTCGTCATTTGGTAATACGCAATCTCACGATTTTGACATGAAAATGCGCATGCAAGCGTTTGCTGATTATAGAATTAATGATCGATTTTCTACTCAATTAACTCTTAAACGCTACGATCAAGATACATTTAGCCAGTTAAAAGGGCGAGTTCATTTTTGGGATCATTGGAAAGTACAGGCTGGCTACGAAACTAAAAGTAAGGCTTACTTAGTGGGGATTGAAAGCAAGTATTTTGGTCTTAATTTGCAAACCGATAGTTTAGATTTGAATAAAGCGTATTATGCAAATATAAATTGGTACATGAACATTAAGTTTTAAGGAATGAAGATGTTAAAACAAATTATACCTTTAGGGGTTGCAGTAGTATTAGCGGGTTGTGGTGGATCATCTTCGAGTACTGATAACAATGAAAACGTGGCTTTAACTCAAATTACAACTAATTCAACAGCACGTTTTTTTGTAGCTAATTGGCAGTCGCCGCAGGGTACGCTTAATATTTTAAATAGTGAAGGTGTTATCCAAGAATCAATTGACGTTGATAATATTAATACTTTTAGTGTTACTGTCACACCACTCGCCTATAGCCGTTTTGAATTTATACCTGATAACACGTCGCTGCCATGTCCGCGATTTACCGGTTGTGGTAGAACCGTACGTGACGACCCTAATGATTTAAACGGCAACCGCTTAGTTGATTTTCAAGAACCGACTGCTGTTACATTAAATTATAAGGCCGATGCGTTTATTGCCCCTGGTGTGAACGCGGTGTATTTTTCTCCATTAAGTACAGCTATCACTGATGCCGGCTTAAGTGGAGCAAAGGCTAGTTTATCGGCCACGCCGTTTTATCATTTAACGCACAGTAACCTTACAGCAAGTGTTGAAGCTGAAATGGTCACAAATGCATTTACGTATGCCGCTATTATTGCAGGCGTAGCCGATAGTACATTTAATGTAGATGCGGCATTTAATGCTTTTTCTAGTAATGATACTCAGCAGCAAGTATGGCAAGATTACAGCCAATTAGCTGCTCAATACATTCCCGATAATCTGTTTAATGAACAGGGAAATGGCTTATTACCTAACGTTGCAGGCCAAGTAAACCAAACAATTGCGAGTGTTACTACTTATAAGCAGTGGGAGCCACGTGTAAGCGAAGCACAAAGCTTAGAGTCAAGAGAGCTGCTTGTTGATGTTAGAAACATTATTGGTGTGGCAAGGCTTCAAGAAAAAAGCTATTCAGAAGAACTCGATGCTAAGTTTGCTGAACTTGAGGGCGCGTTTGATGAAGATACCCAAGCAACGCTGACTGCACTTATTAATGCGCTCAACGAGGTAATTACAAATTATTCACCGCTGGCTGATGACTCAGTGCCTGCTGGGCAGTATTCGCTTAGAAATTTAGACATTGATTACAGTAAATCGCCTTATACTTGGGCTATAACGGGTACCTACGATGACCTACCCATTAGCATAGACTTATCTATCCCTACTTTTAGAGTAAGTGGTGTGTTAGGTAATAAAATTGAGGGGGTAATGAGTGCTACGGTAACCAATGGTGCAACGATACTGAGTGTTGATGTTAGCGAGTTACTGATTCAGTTTGATGGTATTGAGGTGGTAAACGAAACAAACCCAGATGCTGATACAGGTATTGCCCAGCTTACTACTGATGTTGTTATTAATAAGGCTGATGGGAAGTTGGCAGGGGATTTGTCGTTAAATTTAAATCGTTTTGTAGACTCATTTGCAGAGGTGTCTAACACGTTATCGTCTTTTAATTTTCAAGGTGATTATGAGAGTGATATTCAAAATACCGCGTTTCATATTACTGCAATTGAATCGTCACCCTTTATTGGTGAAGAAAATGATGATTTAGCATTTACCTTTGAATTAGATTTTCCGCTAAGTGCTGCCAACGATTTTAAATTTGCTTATGTGGGTGCTGTAGATAATTTAACAGAGCTAACATCAACAGATATATATGTGAGTGCCCAAGGGCAAGCGTTAGATCTTCGTATTCGCGATGTTAATGGCAATATTAGCTTAGTTGCTAAAGGTGAGTACGGTCGCTGGTTAGATGTAAAACAAGCGGGTCGTAATTACAGTGGCGGCTTATACTTTGGTGATACAAAAATTGCTGAGGTTACCGCTGTTCGTGGTATTCCGGGTGTTTTATTTCCAAATGGTGATTTTGAATCGTTGTTTTAAACCCCCTTTAGTTTTATAAACTAATATTAAAAAGCCCAACAAGGTGAACACCTAGTTGGGCTTTTTTTATTATTGCTCGCTGGTATTACAGCAGTTCTATTTCAACGGTTTCGCCTTGTGCAATGTTGCCACTTTGTGCAGGGACTACAATTAAGCAATTTGCTTTACTGAGTGACGAAAGTACTCCTGAGCCTTGCTTTTCAACTGGTGTAACAACAAGGTTATTGCTTTCATCGTTACTTGCAATACCACGTTGAAAATCTGTACGGCCAGGGCGCTTTTTAATTTGCTGAGTTGTGACTGCTTTTAAACGTAGCGCGACTTTATGCTCATTGCCCGATAGTTTAGTCAATGCTGGTTTTACAAGTCGCTCAAGTGTCACAGCGGCAGAAACTGGATTGCCAGGTAAACCAAAAAAGTAGCTGTTAGGCAACTTACCAAAGGCAAAGGGTTTGCCTGGTTTCATGGCTATTTTCCAAAAGTGAATATCGCCAATGTCGTTTAATACTTCTTTTGTGAAGTCGGCTTCACCAACCGATACACCGCCTGAGCTAATAACGGCATCGGCTTGCTCGTTCGCTTTTAAAAAGGTGTTTTTAATCAAGCTTTTGTCATCAGGAATAATACCAAAATCAATAACCTCTATATTGGGATCATTAAGTTCGCTAATAATAACAGCGCGGTTACTTTCAAAAATAGCGCCTGCAGGTAAGGTATTTCCCGGCTCTATTAGTTCGTCACCAGTTGAAAACACGGCTACTTTGAGTGTTTCGTAAACGTTTACTTTATTTATGCCAATAGAGGCTAATAACCCTACATCTACACCTTTAAGCTTTCTGCCTGCTTTTAATACCACACTGTTTACTGCAATATCTTCACCGGCAAAACGGACATTGTTATTGAGCTCAATAGTGCCTGAGAAAGTAATTTCATCGTCATTAACTGTGGCGTTTTCTTGCATAACAACGGCATTAGCACCTGGTGGCAATGCTGCTCCAGTCATAATTCTTACACATTGTCCTGGCGTTAATGTTTTGTCGAAGGTTTGCCCCGCAAATACACTGCCTATTTGTTTGTAAGTAGTAAGGCCGTCGGAAATACACAATGCATAACCATCCATCGCCGAGTTATCATGAGCGGGCACATTAATTGTTGATTTAACATCAGTAGCTAAAATGCGACCAACGCTACTCATTAGAGGTATAGTTTCGGTGAGTTTGTTGAAGCTAATTGCATCCAACATATTACTGATTGCGGTTTCTATGGGTAACAAACCGGGTGCATTGCAAACATCGTTCATATATATTGCTTACTTAAATCATTTTTTAAAACAATACTTATAATGTCAAAGCTTTACAATACATGGCTGGGTTATTTTTTGTTTGGTGTTTGCGTGTTTTCAAGTATGTTAAACGCAAAAGAAACAATACATGTTGCGGTGGCAAGTAATTTTAAAACCGTGCTACAAACCTTGCTACAAGACTCCCCAATACCGGGTATACAAGTAAAAATATCTGCAGCATCGAGTGGGGTGTTATATTCTCAAATTGTGCATGGTGCGCCATTTGATGTGTTTTTATCGGCTGACGATGTGCGCCCACAAGCATTAATTAAAGAAGGATTTGCTAGTCAAAGTACATTAATTACTTATGCGCTCGGTGAACTTGCTGTATGGCAGCCCAATGATAATAAAATAAATGATAAAGTGGCTATAGCTAACCCGCGTTTTTCTCCATATGGGCAGGCGTCTGAGTTTTACGCTAATGCCAATTTTAAAAAGCCAATAAGTTATGTATATGGGAATAACATTACGCAAGCCTTTCAGTTTGTTCAAAGTGGTAATGCATCTGTGGGGATAGTGGCTGTTTCAACATTAAAAATGGCGTTTAATACGAGTCGAGATCCTCAATATTTAGCGTATAAGTTAATACCACCGAGTGAGTACCCCGAAGTTATTCAACAGGGAGTAATTATTAAATCGAGTAAACAAATAGCAAGCGCTCAAAAGCTTATGGATTTTTTGATGACCAGTAATACACAAAAAAAGCTTGTTGAATTAGGGTATAGAACAAAGGATAGCAATGCTTCAAAGTGATTTAACGGCACTGTGGCTAACGGTCAAGTTAGCTTTTATAACCGCTGTGCTACTGCTTTTATTTTGTATTCCAGTTGCATATAAGTTAGCAGGGTATAAAGGAAGATTTAAACCGTTTTTAGAGGCACTCATTGCAATGCCGCTTGTACTTCCGCCTACTTTACTGGGTTTTTACTTACTTGTTTTATTTTCACCCACGCATGCTGTTGGGCAGTTTTGGTTTTGGTTAACAGGCACCCAGCTGGCGTTTAGTTTTCAAGGGGTGGTTATTGGTTCACTTTTTTATTCTCTTCCTTTTGTAATGCAGCCTTTAGTTGCAGGGTTTAAGCAAATTAATCAAACCTATAATGAAGCTGCAATAGCACTGGGATTAAGCCACTTTAAACGCTTTGTTTATTTAATTTTACCGTTATTAAAACCCAGTATAGGGAGTGCGTTTGCATTGGGTTTTGCCCATACATTGGGGGAGTTTGGCTTAGTACTTATGATTGGTGGCAACATACAAGGAGAAACTCAAGTGGTTTCTATTGCTTTGTACGACCACGTGGAATCGTTAAATTATGCAGCTGCGCATCAGCTTTCGCTTATTTTACTCGCTATTTCGTTTGCCTGTTTAGTGCTGTTATTTAAATTTAATAAAAGCATAGTGGGGGTTAAACAATAACATGATTAAGTTAACCCTATTCAAAGCACTTAATAATTTTGATTTAGATATAAAGCTTCACCTTGAATCGTTTACCATTGCTGGTTTTTTTGGCCCATCAGGTTCAGGAAAGTCGACGTTGCTGCGCTGTATTAGTGGCCTTGAGGGCGAGCAGAGTGTTTATATAAATCACAAGCAAGTGGATCACTTACCTACTGAGCAACGCGGGGTAACACTGCAGGTTCAGTCTTGCCCATTGTTTCCGCATTTAGATGTGGCAGGTAATTTAGCGTTTACACAAACGCATTGTACTAATAGGCAAACTGATTTAACCGAGCAAAAAGTAATAGAGGCGCTTGAATTACAACCGTTATTAAAGCGCGATGTTCACAGTTTGTCGGGCGGGGAGCGCCAACGTGTTGTGTTTGCTCGCACATTATTAGCAGGGCAAAAATTTATTATTTTGGATGAACCATTTAGCGCTCTTGACTGGCCTCTGCGCTTTAAAACACTCTCTACAATTAGTGAGCTTGCTGCAAAATATAATATTAAATTTATACTCGTGAGCCACTCTTTAAAGGAGCTGTTGTTTTGTTGCGATACGCTTGTGCAACTCAATAGCGGTAAGGTAATTAACCACGGCCCGAGTGCGCAGGTGGCTAAGGCTATTTATGCTAATAATAAACAAACACCACTGAGCCTAATTAATTTTCAAATAATTAAATTTGATGAAAAATACGGCGTATATCAGCTTAAACTTCAAGAAAGCGAGCAGCAGCTATTTGCATTACCCAGCGCTGTGGAGCAAGGAAATAAACTGATATTAGAGTGCGAGCAAATATCTGTTAGTGCCGATAGGCCAGTAAACGTAAATAACAGTAATGTTTTAGTGGGGGTGCTTGTTAATGCAGAACTGATTAACGGCTCTTGGCAACTTGCGTTAAATATTGATGGGCAAACGTTGTATTGTTTGCACTCAAAAAGGCTTTGGGAACAAAGTAGTTACAAACTAGGCGATACACTTTACGCCGCTATTCATAACCTAGAGTAAAATAATAAAAACGCGAGTGATTAACTGCATGTAGGACACTGACTATTTTTAGTGATTTTAAAGCGGTTAAACTCCATGCTGAGCCCATCAACAAGCAGTAAATGCTCGCTTAACCCACTTGGTAGTCCGGCAAGCATTTTTAGCGCCTCAGTAGCTTGAATACTGCCAATTAACCCTACAATCGGCGAGAGTATCCCTGATTCTGAGCAGCTTTGTGTTTGTTCATTAAAAAACTGCGATAAGCACGCGTAGCAGTGGCTATTTTCCTGCATTGTAAAACAGGCAACTTGGCCTTCCATTCTAATTGCAGAGCCTGAAACGAGCGGTGTTTTTGTTTTATAACAGGCGTTATTGAGTAAGTTTCGTGTAGGCAAGTTATCAGAGCAATCAATGACTATATCAATATTACTTAATAGCTCGTCAAGCGTTGACTGCTCATCTAAAAATGCATCGATTGTATGTATACCTATTTCATCATTTAGACTCGCTAACTGTGCTTTAGCTGCGTGTGTTTTTAAGCTTCCCACATCTGTTTGTTTGTAAAGCACCTGCCTTTGCAAATTTGTAGTATCAACCACATCGTTATCTACAAGCGTTAATGTTCCCACACCTGAGGCAGCTAAGTACTGTGCAACCGGGCAGCCCAAACCACCTAAACCCACAATTAGTACATGCGACTGCCATATTTTTTCTTGCCCATCTATATCTAATTTAGGAAGCATTATGTGACGCGAGTAGCGAAGTTGCTGTTGGTAGGTTAGGGCAGGTTTAGTCATATAAAGCATCTCATTATTTTTTCACACAATACCAATATTTAGAATCTATGGGCAACAACGGGTTAAAAGTATTTGCACTGTTAATGCTCACATTCATTACCTTAACAGTGCAAATGAAAATTATAACGAATCAGAATAAACATAAACACATGATTTTTATAATAATAAATTATTGGCTCACTATTTGCTCAATGCGGTTAACGTGAAATTAACAAATGCAGCGGTGTAATTAATAATAAAGTTGTAATCGCTGTTAATAACTAAAACGTAACTAAGGAAAATAACATGCAACCGAGTTCTGGGTTTAATCTCATATCGTTTAGCGGAAAAATGAAAATACTTCACTTAAGCTGGATGGTATTTTTTATCTCATTTTTTGTATGGTTTAACCATGCGCCATTATTAGGTGCTATAGCGGGTTCGCTTGGCATCACTATGGCTCAAGTTAAAACACTCCTCATATTAAATGTGGCCTTAACTATTCCTGCACGTGTCGTGGTGGGTATGCTTACCGATAAATTTGGTCCACGTATTGTGTACGCAGCACTACTTATTGTGTGTAGTATTCCGTGTTTTATGTTTGCAATGGCAACAACGTTTGAGCAAGCAGCTATCGCCCGTTTTGCACTTGGCTTTATTGGTGCGGGTTTTGTTGTGGGCATTCGTATGGTGAGCGAATGGTTCCCGGCAAACGAGTTAGGTACAGCCGAAGGTATTTACGGAGGCTGGGGTAACTTTGGCTCTGCAGCCGCCGCTATGTTGTTACCAGTATTAGCGCTTATGTTTGGTGGAGAAGATGGCTGGCGTTATGCGGTCGGTGTAACAGGCGTACTAAGTGTAATATTTGGTATTATTTGGTACATAAACGTAACTGATACGCCTAAAGGCGGTACATACTTCAAGCCTAAAAAAGTAGGGGCAATGGAAGTAACCAGTAAAGGCGACTTTGTACTGCTGCTTATAATGAAACTACCTATGTACGGTGCATTGGCGTTACTTACATGGAAACTTTCGCCTACTGGCGCAAATTTACTTTCTGAAAATTTTGTAATGGGTACATACGCGTTTTTAGTGCTGCTTTATATTTACGAAGTGTATAAAACGTTTGATATTAACGGTCATATTTTTAAACAACCTGTTCCAGAATCACACCGTTACGACTTCAAGCAAGTTGCTGTTTTAAATATTCTTTATTTTACAACATTTGGCTCAGAGCTTGCCGTTGTATCTATGCTGCCATTATTTTTTATGGAAGTCTTTGGCCTTGATATGGTGTACGCAGGCTTACTTGCATCAGCCTATGCATTTATGAACTTAGCCTCTCGCCCTGGTGGTGGTTGGATCTCAGATAGAATGGGTCGTCGTAAAACGCTTATTGTACTTACCACGGGCTTAGCTGTAGGTTATTTTGTTATGGGCTTAGTTGACGCTAGCTGGCCACTTTGGCTTGCAGTTGCAGCTGCCATGGCGTGTTCGTTTTTTGTGCAAGCAGGGGAAGGCGCTGTATTTGCGGCTGTGCCGCTTATTAAACGCCGTTTAACTGGACAAATTGCAGGTATGACGGGAGCCTACGGTAATGTAGGGGCTGTTGTATATTTAACGGCGCTCTCGTTAGTTGATTACCAAACATTCTTTATGATTATTGCGGCAAGTGCATTGTTAGGTTTAGGTGCTTTGTTATTTATGAAAGAACCCGATGGCCATATCACAGAAGTAAACGAAGATGGCACCGTTGAACTTATTTCTGTGACTTAAGGCAACCTTATGTTTGATGAAACCCAAAAAGCCAGCGCACTTACAAACGAACTTAACGTTGAGTTTGGTGGGCACAGTAGCAAAGGTATAAAAACCGAAAACCAAGATGCGTTCGCAGCCCTAAATACTCATGCGCAAGAAAAAGAGACAAAAGGGATTATTGCCTGCTTGGCCGATGGGTGTTCATCAGCAAAAAATGCTAAACAAGCGTCACAGTTATCTGTAACGCACTTTATAAATGAGTATTTAAATACACCGCCAAGTTGGGCCGTTAAAAAGTCGGTATCTAAGGTATTGGCTAGTTTAAATCAGTGGTTGTATTCGCAATCGGTTAATTACAATCATCTTGGCCAGCGCCAAGCCGATTGGATGACCACGTTTACAGCGCTTATTTTAAAATCGGCGACGGGTTATATTTTTCATTTAGGTGATACCCGTATTACGCGTTTACGTGCAAAAAGTATGGAGGCGATAACACGCGACCATAAAGTAAACGATACCCTAACGCGGGCTTTAGGTGCACAGCTTCATCAAGAAATTGATGTATACGAAATTGAACTTAAAGCGGGTGATATTTATATACTTACTTGCGATGGTGTTCACGATGTGTTGCGATACAGTGATATACAAAAACTAATTAATGAGCATACTAATTTAGAGTACGCAGCAAAAGCAGTGACAGAGCTTGCGATAGCAAGAGGTAGTGACGACAACGTAAGCTGCTTATTTGTAAAAGTGAATAGTATTGCAAAACAAAATTTAGACGAGTTATATCACTCTTTGACGAGGCGAAAAATTCCGCCTCCGTTAAAGGTTGGCCAAAAAATTGATGACTTTACTGTTATCCGCGAATTACACGCCAGTAGCCGCTCGCATATTTATTTGGTGCAACAAACACCCGATACGCCGCCAGTTGTATTAAAAGCGCCTTCGGTAAATTTTGAAGACGATGTGCATTACCTTCAAGGCTTTATAAGAGAAGGCTGGGTGGGGCAGCGTATTAATCATCCCAATGTAATGAAGGTTTTAAATACGCAATCGCAAAGCCGGTTTTTATATCATATTTGCGAATACATGGATGGGCAAACACTGAGTGATTGGAAACATGATGTGCCGCATCCAGAAATTACCCAAGTGCGCAGTATTATTGAACAAATAGTACAAGCACTTAGAGCGTTTCAGCGTTTGGATATGGTGCATCGCGATTTAAAACTCGATAACGTGATGATAGACGCTCACGGCAAAGTAACATTAATCGATTACGGCACGGTAAGTGTTGCGGCAATGGATGAGTCGGTAAGGCAAATTGCTGATGATTGCCCGCAAGGAACGGTAGATTACACTGCACCAGAGACGCTTATTACTATGCACGCCGATTTTAAAAGTGATTTATTTTCACTAGGCGTTGTTGCGTACGAATTATTATGTTCAAAATTGCCGTATCAGCCACTCGCGCATAATCATGTACCAAAAGATTATAGTCACTGGCAATACACAAGTATTCGTAAACACAGAGCAGATATCCCGTTTTGGTTAGACCAGGCTTTAATGAAAGCATTGGCTCCGAAACCCGAATTTAGATACCACGCATTTTCTGAATTTATAAGCGATATCAATAAACCTAATCCACATTTAAAAAGTACCGCCCCAAAAGACTCAATAATGAAACGCGATCCGGTTTTAGTCTGGAAAAGTATTTCGTTGTGTTTATTTATAGCCTTGGTGTGTGTACTCATAATTAAAAATTAAGAGATAAACATGTTAAATTATAAAAAAAACTTACCTATTATTTTTATACTGGGTAGCTTAACTGCGCCTTCAATTAGTGTTGCAGCGCAAACCGATCTTAACTTTAGACTACGTTTTGAAAGCACAGAGCAAGATAACGCGTTAAAAGATGCAAGTAGCTTAACGCTGCGCACACGCCTTACTCATAAAACAGATGAGATGAATGGCTTTTCTGCACTTATTGAAGTTGAAGACAGCCGGAGCCTGTTAGGGATAGACGATTACAACAATACACTGGGTAAAAATACTAATTACTCAGTAATAGCCGATCCAGAATCCACAGAAGTTGATCAAGGTTTTATAAAATACGCGAAGGATGCGTTATCAATTAAAGTGGGGAGGCAAGTAATAGCGCTTGATGGACAACGGTTTGTGGGCCACGTTGGCTTTAGACAAGACAGGCAAACTTTTGATGCGGCAACAGTCAATTACACGTTTAATGATATTAACTTGCACTATAGCTACATAAGCAAGCGCAACCGTATATTTGCCGATAGCAAAGATATTGATTCATCAGATCACCTAATTAATGCAAGTTTTAAAACAAGCGTAGGTAAGGTGGTTTTATACAGTTACTTATTAAGTAACGACGCAGTAGATGATGACAGCTTAGATACCTATGGTGTTTCTTTTAATGGTAATAAAACGCTCAGCAATACTAAAGTTTACTACAAAGCAGAGTACGCCACGCAGTCTGCATCAACTAGCATGAGTGATTTTGACGCAGATTATTATGCGTTTGAAGGCGGTATTGATTTAGGTGGTTTAGGCATTAAAACCGTAACATTAAAAGCCGGTATAGAGTCGCTAGGTTCTGATAATGGCGATTATGGTTTTGCTACGCCACTTGCCACAATGCATAAATTTAATGGTTGGGCTGATACGTTCTTAGCAACCCCTGCACAAGGGCTTGATGACACTTATGTAAGCTTAAATGGTATAGCCTTTGACGGTAAATGGTTAGTGGCGTATCACAACTTTGATGCCGCTGATAGCGCCAATGGAGTTGATGATTTAGGCTCAGAGCTTAACGTGCAATACGTTAAGCCTATTAATAAAACCTATGCCGTAGGTGCTAAATATGCCGATTATTCAGCAGGTGATAGCGCTGCGGGCAAAGTTGATACCCAAAAGCTGTGGGTGTGGGTAAGCGCTAAATTTTAAGTATTTAACCTGAACTCTGGTTATTTCATTTAAAGCGTTACAAGTTGGTGCAATAGCGCCAGCTTGTGGTGCTTTCACTTCTTTTTTATTGCACCAATTTGGTTAAGTTACTGAAATATATTATTTATATATCTGGCTTGCATATTGCTATAACAACTAAATAACAAATTATACGTTTAAAGTACTTATTTATGCATTGAGTACTTTAAATCAAACAGGTGATTTTAATGCCAAGCAAGCAGCGTGTTGTCGTCGTAGGAAACGGAATGGTCGGGCATCATTTTGTACAGCAGCTAGTATCGCAACAAGGTGATAGCAAAAATGTTGATATTACCGTGCTCAGTGGTGAAGACCGCCTCGCTTATGACCGAGTACAACTCTCGTCATTTTTTAAAGGCAAAACCGAAGACGATTTAGCACTTACCTGCAGTAAAACCTATCAAGATTGGCAAGTGAGTTTTCATACTCATTCTAAAGTGGTTGATATAAACCGTGATACAAAAACGGTTACTACCTCAAAAGGCGAATCATTTGCGTACGACAAGCTAATACTGGCAACAGGCTCATTTGCATTTGTGCCACCCATTCCAGGTAAAGATCGTGAGCATTGTCTAGTTTACAGAACCATTAACGATTTACACGCTATAAAAAAATCAGCACAAGGTAGTAAAGTCGGTGTGGTTATTGGTGGTGGTTTATTAGGGCTAGAAGCTGCAAATGCGTTAAAACAGCTTGGCTTGCAAACCCATGTAATAGAATTTGCGCCACAACTTATGGGCGTACAAATAGATGGTGCTGGTGGGCGGTTACTAAAAAATAAAATTACCGAGCTCGGCGTTACAGTGCATACCTCAGTGGCTACCGAGCAAATTATTGAAGGTGAAAACAGCCGTTATAAAATGTGCTTTAAGGGGGGGCAAACCCTAGAAACCGACATGATTGTATTTTCAGCCGGCATTCGCCCATACGATAATTTAGCTCGCGAGTTTAATTTAGAATTAGGGGAGCGCGGCGGCATTGTAATAAACAACCATTGCCAAACGAGTGATAAAAACATATACGCAATAGGCGAATGCGCCCTTTGGAATAATTTTATTTTTGGCCTTGTAGCACCGGGCTACGCTATGGCAAAAGTAGCGGTGGGGCATGTTTTAAAACAGCTTTCTTCAAGTACAGCTTCAAACACACCTTTAAGCAACTATTCAAACAATACTGATGAATTTAGCGGCGCAGATATGAGCACCAAGCTTAAATTAATGGGTGTTGAAGTAGGCTCAATTGGTGATGCCCATGCACGCAGTGAAGGCGCAATTAGCTATTACTTTGAAGATCAGCCAAACGGTATTTACAAAAAAGTGGTCACTAATGAGCAAGGCAACAAACTTATAGGTGCTGTACTTGTTGGCGATACCAGCGAATACGATAACTTATTGCAGTATCACTTAAATAGTATAGAGCTTAGTGTGCCCGCAGAGTCTTTAATAATGCCGCTTGCAGGAGATACTGGTGAGCTAAGCGCTGATGATTTACCAAGTGATGCCATTATTTGTGCGTGCCACAAGGTTACAAAACACACCATTGAACACGCTGTTATGCAAGGCTGTAGCGATTTAAATGATGTGCAGCAAGCTACTAAAGCAAGTACTGGCTGTGGAGGCTGTGAAAAACTAGTACAAAGCGTTATTACTAGTGCACTCAATAATAAAATAGCCACGCTAACCCCTGTAGATGAACCTGTATCACAAAGCGCTTAACGCAAATAATAAGAGAGCAGTATGGAAACTTTAAACACATGTTCAAACACGCCTTTGCTTAAACAAACCACTTGCGCTTATTGTGGTGTAGGGTGCGGTGTTGATATTTCATTATTAAATAATACCCCAACAAAACTTGAAGGCACGCGCGAACACCCCGCTAATTTTGGCCGCTTGTGTGTTAAAGGCACGCACCTGCTTGACACCACCGACAGTGATAATCGCTTAACGTCGCCCCTTATTGATAATGAGCCTGCCAGTTGGGATGCTGCAACAAAATACGTTGCTAATAGATTTAACGCCATTATTAAAGAGCATGGGCCGGAATCGGTTGCATTTTATGTATCGGGGCAGTTACTCACTGAAGATTACTACGTTGCTAATAAATTAATGAAAGGCTACATAGGCTCAGGCAATATAGATACAAACTCAAGACTGTGTATGTCATCGGCGGTTGCCGGTTATAAACGTGCGTTTGGTGAGGACGTAGTGCCATGCACCTACGAAGATTTAGAGCAAACTGAGCTGCTTATTTTAATTGGCTCAAATGCAGCGTGGACTCATCCGGTACTATACCAGCGTATGGAGCGCGCAAAAAAGCTTAATCCAAACATGAAAGTAGTGGTTATCGACCCGCGAAAAACCGATACAGCCGAACTTGCCGATACCTTTTTAAATATAAAACCAGGCAGCGACGGAGCACTTTATAACGGCTTACTTAATTATTTAAGTGAACATAACTATTTAGATACGCAATTTATAAACGCGCATACAAACGGCTTTGAAACAGCGCTTGCAGAGGCGAAAAAGTGGAGTGTAAAAGCGGTAAGTGACTTTTGTGATATCGACGAGCAGCTAGTCAGTGACTTTTACGCCTTATTTGCAAAAAGTCCAACCGCCATTAGTTTTTATTCAATGGGTATTAACCAATCAAGCTCAGGGGTTGATAAGTGTAATGCGATTATAAATGCGCACTTAGCGTCGGGCAAATTGTTAAAACCTGGCTGTGGCCCGTTTTCAATAACTGGGCAACCTAATGCAATGGGTGGGCGTGAAGTAGGTGGCTTAGCAAATCAATTAGCAGCACATTTAGACATTGAAAACGAAGCGCATCAACAGTTAGTGCAGCGTTTTTGGCAATCACCAACAATAGCTAAAAAAGCAGGGTGTAATGCTATTGATATGTTTGATGGAATCGCCAAAGGAAAAATAAAAGCTATTTGGGTAATGGCAACCAACCCTATGGTGAGCCTGCCTAATAACGCAGCAATACAAAATGCACTTGAGCAATGTGAGCTGGTGGTTGTGTCTGACTGTATTGCCAAAAGTGATACGCTAAAATTTGCTAATGTGGCGTTTCCATCAACCGGATGGGGCGAAAAAAACGGCACAGTGACTAACTCAGAACGCAGAATATCAAGGCAACGCCCGCTAGTTGAGCCGTTCTCAGGGGCTAAAAACGATTGGCAAATAATGTGTTTAGTTGCCCAAAAAATGGGCTTTGAAGGATTTGATTTTACAGACCCGAGTGGTATTTTTGAAGAATGGGCACAACTTACTGATTTTGAAAATAACGGTGATAGGCTATTAAATTTATCAGCGTTAGTAGGGCTTTCGCAGCAGCAATACGATAACTTAAAACCCGTTATGTGGCCGGTACTAAAAAATGAGCCATATAAAAACGGGCAAGTTTTTGCTAATAAACAATTTAGCACCGCAGATAAAAAAGCCCGCTTTATACCTATAACGCCCAAACTTCCTGTGCAGCAAACATCAAGCGATTACCCTTTTGTAATGAACTCAGGGCGAATACGCGACCAATGGCATACAATGAGCCGCACCGGAAAAAGTACAGCGCTTTCTACTCATATAACCCGCCCATACATTGAAATAAACCCCATTGATGCCACTAGACTAAATATAAAAGCAAACGATTTAATAACTGCCAATGCTAAAACTGGGCAGGTTACAGCTCATGCAAAAGTAACGGATGCCGTGCGTAAAGGTGAGTGTTTTATGCCTATTCACTGGAACAAGCAATTTGCCTCATCCGCTACGGTAAGTGTGCTTTATCAATCGGTTGTTGACCCTATTTCGGGCCAAGCTGAATGCAAACATGGTGCAGTTGATTTAGTTAAAGCGCAGTTTGCTCAATACATGCAACTTTTTAGCAAAACAGAGCTTAAAATAAACAGTGATTTTTGGGTTAAAGTTAACGCAAGTAATTGTGTTAACTACCAATTAGCACTTAATGAGGCACAAGATGACTTACTTTATTATTGCCAAACCCTTACAGGGTTACAAGGGCAGTGGTCGGCAATGGGCAGTGCAAAAGCAATGCATATCCAATGTATTCAAAACGAGCAGTTAGTGTTTGTTGCGGTTGTTTCGTCAGCTCAAAAAGACATATCACTTGAGTGGATAAATCATTTATTTGCAGAGCCTTTAATAACCTTTAGCCAATTACAGTCATTGCTGTATGCCACCCCCGATGAAGAGTTTACCCAAGGCGCACAAGTATGTAGTTGCTTTAAAGTACGTGAGCAGCCCATTATAAATGCTATTAAAAGTGGTGCAAATACAGTGGATCAATTGGGGTCTAAATTAAAATGCGGCACTAACTGTGGTTCGTGTAAAACGCAGTTAAGTCAATTAATAAAGCAACATGGTACAAAAAACGCTAACAGTATTGATGTTGCGGTTGTCATTTAAAGTGCTATTTAAAAAATAACATAAACACCAAGGAAGCATATGCTTAATGATCAATTTGGTCGGCAGTTTAACTATTTGCGCCTCTCAATTACCGATGTGTGTAACTTTAGTTGCAGCTATTGTTTACCAAACGGGTATCAGTGCGATACCCCGCGTAACTTTTTAAATAAAAGCGAAATAAACACCTTAGTAAATGCGTTTGCGCGACTTGGCACAAAAAAAGTGCGTATTACAGGCGGCGAACCATGCTTACGAAACGACGTAACCGATATTATAAAGCTATGTAAAAACACCCCTGGCATAGAAAAAGTAGCCATAACAACGAATGGTTTTAACTTATTTAATAAAATTGATGAGTTTTACAATGCTGGCTTAGATGCGCTAAACATTAGTATTGATAGCTTAAACCCGAGCATGTTTAAATTAATCACAGGACACGACAAGCTAACCCATATTTTAAAAGGGATAGACCGAGCAATTGAGCTGGGCATAAAAGATATAAAAATAAATGCAGTGCTGGCTAAGCAGTTTAATAAAAACCAATTGAAGGACTTTTTAGACTGGGTGAAACATAAAAAAGTAACTGTACGCTTTATCGAATTAATGGAAACAGGCAATGGTGCCGCCTTTTTTGAACAAAATCATTTAAGTGGGCAAAGTGTTAAAACGCAGCTTTTAGCGCAAGGTTGGTTACAGGTAGTTAGAGGTAAATTAAATGGTCCCGCAGAGGAGTTTTGTCACCCCGATTTTGAGGGCCGCATTGGCTTAATTATGCCCTACAGTAAAGATTTTTGTAAAAGCTGTAACCGATTAAGAGTATCGTCATTAGGTAAATTACATTTGTGCTTGTTTGCCGAGCAAGGTATTGACTTACGCCCGCATTTAAATGCGCAAGATACGCCAGCCACTGTAAACGCAATACAAGCTGCAATGGGCAATAAAACAATCAGCCATGAGCTTGATAAGCGCTTAACGGGCGCCACAACCCATTTAGCTATGTTGGGCGGCTAAAGTGAGCAATAAAGCCGTGTTTACGGGGGTTGTACTCGCCGGAGGGCAATCATCCAGAATGGGCAGCGATAAAGCCACTCTCATTTTAAAAAATAAAACATTACTGCAAAATGCCTGTGAATTATTAACAGCAACAGGGGCAAGTAATGTACTGATAAGCCGCAATGTACAAAGTGCTACTGCGCAATACATACCAGACATATACCCTGATTCTGGCCCGCTAGGGGGGATTTATTCAACCTTAATGGCAACAGAGCAAGATATACTTGTAACCGCTGTTGATATGCCATTACTTACTTGCACTTTATTATCGCAAATTGCATCTGCAGCAAGCGATAATTCCCACTTTCAAACAAATCAGCCACAAATACATGCGTGGCACTTTGAAAATGAACCGTTACCCCTGTATATTCGTAACACCCAAAGCGTTAAACGTCATTTAAAACAATTACTCATAAACGCAAATAGTCATAAATCAATTAAACAGTTTACCCTTAGTATTGGTGTGCAAAGGCTAAAATGTAATACAGCGCACGCACTTGTTAATACCAATACACCGGCGCAATTTAAAGCTGTTAACGAGCAATTTGACCAACACAAACCTAATTTATTGAGAAGAACCCTATGAGCCATACCACTGAGTCACAAATCGCACTAAACATTGCCGTAATGACAGTAAGCGATACACGCGATGAAATTACGGATACCTCAGGCCATTATTTAATTAAAGCCCTTACTGAAGCGGGCCATCACTTAGCTGATAAAGACATAGTTAAAGATGATGTTTACCAAATGCGAGCAGTCGCCTCACAGTGGATTGCCGATGACACCATTCACGCTATTTTAGTAACCGGTGGTACGGGTTTTACCGAGCGCGACTCAACACCAGAGGCATTTGCACCGTTGTTTGATAAAAGCGTAGATGGATTTGGAGAGCTATTTAGACATATTTCGTACGGCGAAATTGGTAACTCAACTATTCAATCGCGTGCGCTGGCGGGTCTTGCTAATAACACCGTTATTTTTTGTATGCCAGGCTCTACGGGGGCATGTAAAACAGCTTGGACAGGTATTATAAAAGATCAGTTAGACTCAATGCACAAGCCATGTAACTTTGCCCCGCATATTACAATTGGTAAAAAATGCGAATCACGAGAGCAATAATATGCTGAGCCACGTAGATGAAAATGGCCAAGCAAACATGGTTGATGTATCGCTAAAAGAGGTTACTTTGCGCGATGCATCTGCCGAGGCCTACATTAAAATGAGCAAACACGCTTTTGAGCAAGTGTTGCTTAATCAAAATAAAAAAGGTGACGTGTTAGGCGTTGCCCGCATTGCAGGTATTCAGGGCGCCAAAAAGTGCGCCGATTTAATTCCGCTTTGTCATCCGCTGGCACTGAGTAAAGTGGCTGTTGATTTTGAACTTGATGAAGCACATAGCCAAATTAAAGTCACCAGCTACTGTAAATTGGCAGGCAAAACGGGCGTTGAAATGGAAGCACTCACCGCTGTATCTGTGGCTAGCCTTACACTATTTGATATGTGTAAAGCCGCCGATCCGCTTATGGAAATACACGGTATGCGTGTAACGCAAAAAGCAGGAGGCAAGCATGGCAGCTGGCAGCGAGACTAATTTAAATAATACTGATGCAGGGCATGTAAATGTACTGTTTTTTGGCCAACTTAAAGAGCGGCTAAAGTGCGATAAGTTAACCGTTGATATAGCGCACACCCTTAGTATTGCTGCGCTAAAACATATGCTGGTTGAGCTAAACCCGCAGTGGCAGGCGTGGCTTGAAGAGCGTGATGTATTGTGTGCACTTAATCAAACTATGTCATCAAGCGATGAGCTTGTAAAAGCAGGGGATGAACTTGCTTTTTTCCCACCCGTGACAGGTGGCTAATGAGTATAAACATTAAAGTACAAACGCAGGATTTTTCAGTAGGCGAGCAACATGGCGCACTTTGCAGTGATAACAAAAGTGATGGTGCCGTAGTGACGTTTACAGGGCTTGTGCGAGAATTTAGTAGCGGCGATAACGTAATTGCACTCGAGCTTGAACACTACCCAGGTATGACTGAGCAATTACTGCAATCGATAGCTGAGCAAGCGCAAACACGCTGGCAACTTGCTCGCATAAGCATTATTCATCGAGTTGGTTATTTAGCCCTTGGCGAGCAAATTGTATTTGTTGGCGTAACCTCTCGCCACCGCCAAGCTGCCTTTGAAGGCGCACAATTTATAATGGACTACTTAAAAAACCACGCCACATTTTGGAAAAAAGAGCATTTTAAAGACTCATCAAACTGGGTTGAGTTTAAACAAAGCGATAAGCAAGCACTGGATAAATGGCAAAATATCGAACAGGATGCAATTAAGTAAATGCATATAATCTCTACCAATACCTCTAAAATAAAAACGGTTGCTCATAACGGCAAAGCCATTAAAACCGGTATTTTTAAAACGCCAACCAATGAGCCTGTTGTTATTGAAAAGCTACATATAATAGGTGATGAACAAGCCGATTTAGTCAATCACGGCGGTATTGATAAAGCAGTATATGCATTTTCGCACAATCATTATGATTACTGGCGGCGCACCCTTGAGAATGATGATTTAGCAGTAGGTGCCTTTGGCGAAAACTTTACAATTTCAGAGCTTGATGAAGCTAATATTCATATAGGCGATCGTATTCGTATAGGTACTGCGCTGCTTGAAGTAAGTCAGCCTCGTGTGCCGTGCTTTAAATTGGCTATTGCACTTAATAATAAACAAAGCCTAAAACTGTTTACTCAGTATTACCACACGGGTGTTTATTTTAGAGTGCTTGAGCAAGGTATTGCTAAAACAGGGGATGCAGTTACTATTGAACAGAAAGCTGAGCATAACATTTCAGTAAAAACCTTGTTTCAGGCGTTTTTTGATAAACACTACCCAGATTATGAAAGCATATTATTAGCCGCACTTGAACTACCCGAGCTTGCGCTTGAGTGGCAAGCTAAAATTAAAAAAAAGCTGTTTACTTAGGTATAAGGCAATTTTAATATTCCTGGCTGTGGTTAATCGCTAGTCAATCCCATTTATTTCTTTAACTAGTCTCTAATGAGCATTACTAAGTTCAACTATTTTGTTGGCGACCGCATAAAGTGAACTATGTGAATCCATAGCTTGTTTTTGAAGTTGCTTGTGGGCATGCTCTTCACTTATTTTTAGTTGCTCTATTAAAATATATTTTGCTTGATGAATCACTTTTTGTTCGTTAATGACTTGCTTTGCATCAACCAGTGCCTGATTAATTTGTTTAATATGCTGGCTTTGCTCCAAAATTAAGTCGTACATGGTTTTATTACTATTAAGCTTGCTCGCTGCCGTATTAATTGGTTCATGATTTGTAACTGCCAATTGTCCGTCATTTGCAGGCATATATTGTTGCTCTAAGGTATTGAGTATTTGTTTGTTGGAATTTAATTTTCGTTGAGCGCATGCAATTTGCATTGCTGCAGAGTCGATTAAATGATCGCTAATGTTTTGCTCTATTTTATGCATAATATCAATACGCGTTGTGGTTACTTCGTACCACACTTCGCTAAGCTGCGACAAAGGCTGTGTATTGTCGTCATCAAGTTTTTGTAACAAACTTCTTAGTTGATCTACTTGCTTATTTACCGGGTGCTCTATCAAAGTGTTATAGCATTTAAGTAAATGGTCGTCTGCGTACTCATAAAAAAACGAAAAACGATGACTTTGCTCTTGAACAAAGTGAGCAAGTTGCATTTTTTGATCTTGTGTAAATTTACTCGCAGCAAACGCTTGTGCTCCGCAGGCGCGCTCTTGGCCAGCGTATTCTTTACCTTGCATAAAATTAAAATATGCAACTAATACGCGAGTCACATGCGGATCGCTTGCGCCATCAGCAGCTTCTAAAATAATATTTAACAAACTGGCTATAAGTTGCGTAAATGATTGAGTTGCGTGCACAGGTGTTACGTTTTGTTTACCAATTTGATAGCGTAAAGCGGGCAGCACGTCTAGTGCCTGTAAACTGTAAGTAATTAAATTATATAACCTTGAATGACCTTGGTCTGCATTATTCGTTATATAGGTTGTTTTTAGAGAGTCGTAAAAGGTTTCTTGTGCGATTTGTGTAATGGGTCTTTGCTGTGTTAGCTCATTGCTAAAACGTGAGCTTTTTGAGGCTAAAAATATGTTGCTCATAGCACGTTCTTTTTGTAACTGGTGCACAAAATCACCTAGTTTAGTGAGCGAGGAACAGCTATTTTGTAGCTGCTTTAAAGCATGAATTTCTTGGTACTTTGCCGCGAGTAAAAACTGTTTTGTGAGAGGATTGCTTGTTTGCATAGGTTTGTTCCGCACTTTTTTGTTTTTGAAGTGCAACCCTTGTTCCAATCATGAATAAAATTAACTATTGAATTTAAAATCAATCTAAAACAGCCGCTTGTGTTTATATTTATATTTTAAAGGTATTTCTCATTTTATTTTAGGTACGCATAAATCCCCTTTTTGGTGCATAAAAAAGGAATATTGCACTGCTAATATTGTACATAAAAAGCACGCTTACCCCTGGGGAGGAAATAAGCGCGAAGAGTGCATTATGTATTAAATCTTCGTTACGTATTAACCGTTAGAGCTAAAAGCTCTGGGCTAATAGCCATTTTATGATTTATAACTTCTCCAATAATTATAAGAGTAGGGCCTTGCAGGTTATGACTAAGGTGATCATTTACTACTTTTTTTAATGTGCTGGTGATCACTTTTTGCTTACTTGTTGTGGCGTTTTCTATAAGTGATACTGGCGTAGTACTTGGCCAATTTACCGACTGAAGGCCGTTACTCAGCTCTTTTAATCGTCCTAAGCCCATATAAACCACTAAAGTTGGATTATTGTTACCTTGCACAAAGGCGTAATTGCTCCAGCTTGGCAGTTTTTTAGGATCTGCAAATTGGGCAGTTAAAAACGTGACGCTTCGCGCTACATCACGTGCTGTGAGCGGAATGCCTGTATATGCAGAGGTCGCACATGCAGTGGTAACGCCAGGTACAATCGCAAAGCTAATATTATGCTTTGTGAGCGCATCGGCTTCTTCGTTTATACGTGCAAATATACTCGGATCGCCTCCTTTTAAACGTACTACGTTTAACCCTTGTTGAGCATATTTAACGAGTAGGGCGCAAATATTGGCTTGTGTCATTGAATGCATACCCGCTCGTTTGCCTACAAATACACGCTGCGCTTTTTTAGGTAATGTTTTTAGTAAATCTTCGCTCACAAGCCAGTCATATAAAACGACGTCGGCTGTGTGTATTAAACGCTGCGCTTTTACGGTAATTAGCTCTGCATCGCCAGGGCCAGCACCAACAATATAAACATGGCCGTTTTTGCCCCCTTTGCGATTAAGCTTAACGCCATTGGTAAGTTTATTTACAAATTTGTTTAGCCAACCATTTTCAATACCCGAAAAATAAGAAAGCACGCTCATAATAATCTCCTTAAGCAACCGCTTTAATTACTTTCGGCTCGGCGCTTATAAGTACGTTACCGTCTTCAATTTTTGCATCAAAAACCGGTAAATGTATTGCTTCAGCTTCTAGGCACTCGCCCGTTGCTAAACAAAAATGCTGTTTATATAACGGCGAAGCCACAACCAGTTTTTCATTTATAGAGCCAATAATACCGCGCGATAATACGTTCGCTTTTCCAATTGGGTCGTAGTTACTAATGGCAAACACGCTTTCTTTACTTTGTGGTACATAAAAAATGGCCACTTGCTGATTATTAACTAATGCGCATACACCACTGTTAGCAACTAGGTCGTCGATTGTTCCAATATTATGCCAAGACATCAGCTTGCTCCTCTTCAAGTTCCATTACTGGAATACGGTTTTGAGTAATTAGTTGTTCGCGTTTTTCAGCGTCTGTAGCTGGGCGAATTTGATTACGCTCTTGTACAAATAAAATATTGTCATCGGGATTAGGGCTATTAACAAACTGGCGAAAACGCTTAGAAGCTTCAGGGCTTTCTACTGCTTTTTTCCACTCACATGCATATGTTTGAGTAATAAGCTCCATTTGTTCTTCAAGCTCTTGGCAAATACCTAAGCTGTCGTCTATTACTACACTTTTAAGGTAGTCTAGGCCGCCTTCAAGGTTTTCCATCCATACAGACGTACGCTGTAATTTGTCGGCGGTTTTTATGTAAAACATTAAAACGCGGTCTATGTATTTAATAAGAGTGGTTGTATCTAAATCGGTAGCAAATAAATCGGCGTGACGAGGGCGCATTCCGCCATTACCACACACATATAGGTTCCAACCGTTTTCAGTGGCAATAATACCTATATCTTTACTTTGTGCCTCGGCGCATTCGCGGGTACAACCCGACACGGCCATTTTAAATTTATGCGGTGAGCGTAACCCTTTATAGCGGTTTTCAATTTCTATGGCGTGGCCAACACTGTCTTGTACACCATAACGACACCACGTACTTCCCACACATGACTTAACCGTTCTAAGAGACTTACCATAAGCGTGACCTGTCTCAAAGCCAGCTTCAATGAGTCTTCCCCAAATAACGGGCAGCTCTTCTAAACGTGCACCAAATAAATCGATGCGCTGTCCGCCGGTCACTTTACAATAAAGGTTAAAGTCTTTTGCTACTTGGCCAATTACAATGAGTTTGTCGGGCGTTATTTCGCCGCCAGCAATACGCGGTACTACAGAGTACGAGCCGTCTTTTTGCATGTTAGCAAGGTAAGTGTCGTTAGTATCTTGCAGGCCAACATGGGCGGGTTCTAAAATAAAGTCATTCCATGTTGAGGCTAAAATAGAAGCGATAGCAGGTTTACAAATTTCACAGCCGTGCTGTCCACTGCCGTGTTTAGCTAATAAATCATCAAAGGTTTTAATGCTTTCTACTTTAACCATATGCAGCAGCTCTTGGCGAGAATACGCGAAGTGCTCGCACACATGGTTGTTTACTTCAACACCACGACTCGCTAACTCATCATCGACTACCGATTTAAGTAAAGCGGCACAGCCACCACAGCCACTGGCCGCTTTTGTGCACGATTTAACCGCGGCTAAATCGCATGAGCCACCATCAATAGCACCCACAATGTCGCCTTTACTCACGTTATGACACGAACAAATGGTGGCTGTATCGGGTAGGGCGCTGCCCGCTAGTGAAGGTGCGCCAGCGCTGTCTGGTAAAATTAAACACTCAGGATGTTCTGGTAAGTCCATGTCGTTTAACATGTACTGAAGTAGCGTATCGTAATCACTAGTATCGCCAACAAGTACTGCACCAAGCAGCTTATCGCCGGTTTCATTTAGAATGATTTTTTTATAGCAGTCTCTAATTGGATCTTGGTAAATAAGCTCTTTGCAGTTGGGTGTTTTTGCATGAGCGTCGCCAATAGATCCTACTTCAACACCGAGCAGTTTTAACTTAGTGCTCATATCGGCACCTGAAAATTCAAGTTCGCCGCCACTTAGCTGGCTTGCTGCAACGCGGGCCATGTTGTAGCCAGGTGCCACTAAACCAAATAGTTTTTTGTCCCACAAGGCACATTCGCCAATAGCTAAAATATCAGGGTCTGAGGTTTGGCACTGGTTATTAATAATAATGCCACCGCGCTCTCCGAGTTCTAACTCAGCCACTTTACCCAGTTGATCATAAGGGCGAATACCCGCAGAGAACAAAATTAAGTCGGTTTCTAAAAACGTACCGTCTGAAAAGTTAAGTCTAAAGCGGCTACTTTCACCTTTAACTATTTCGCTGGTTGCTTTTGAGGTATGAACAGTAACGCCAAGTTTTTCTATTTTATTTTTTAATAGCGTGCCGCCTTGCTCGTCGAGTTGGACCGCCATAAGTTGCGGTGCAAACTCAACAACATGTGTATCAAGCCCTAATTGTTTAATGGCGTTTGCGGCTTCAAGCCCTAATAATCCCCCCCCAATTACTACACCACTTTTACTCGCTGCGGCACTGGCTTTTATTTGCTCTAAATCCTCTAGGGTGCGATAAACCAAGCAATGGGGTTGATCGTTTCCCTTAATTGGCGGTACAAACGGGAACGAGCCCGTAGCAAGTATAAGTTTGTCGTACGGGTATTGATCGCCAGTTTGAGTAGTTACTACTTTATTTACTCTATCAATGCCTTCAACCCACTGTTTAGTATGCACATTAATATTAAGTTGTTGATAGTTATCTAAAGTTGTAAGTGCTAAATCGGCGGCTGTTTTGCCATCAAACACGCTTGATAAATAAACGCGGTCGTATGCAAGATTTGCTTCTCCACAAAGTACTGTAATATTTGCTTTGTCATCGCTTTGGCGCATTTGCTCAACAAAATGATGTCCGACCATACCATTGCCGATAATGAGTATTTTTTGCGAGGTTTGCATTAGGCATTCCTTAATGTGACGGTTTAAATGTTAAAAACAAAAAAAGCCCGCCACAGATACAAGTTCATGTAACTGCGAGCGGGCTTCTTTGCCTGTGGTCATAACAACCTAAATGTATGCCGTTAAAATAACGGGCTTGTATTTTATTAAAGCAATAACCTAGCCATAAAATTAAGTTGCTGATTAATAAGGTTATTAATGTTTATTTTAAATAGTAGAATCTAATAAAGTACTTTTTTGGTGCAGGGTTTGTATTAATTAGTGCAGTTTAAATGAATTTGGGACTAATAATGCACAAGTTACTTAATAGAGGACCGTATAGGTGGGAGTTTGAAGGTTAAGCTAAAACTACGTTGCATACAGCTGTTGTGGTCAACTAATTCCGGACAGTAAATTAAGTTTTTCTTCTGCTATAGCAGGGGCAACCATTTGGTTGTGGCTATGTGGCCTGCGCCAGTTATAATAATTCATTAAATAATAGCTAATATCTTTTTCAGCTTCTTGGTAATTACTATAACCTAACGAAGGAACCCATTCCGTTTTTAAGCTTCTAAATAGGCGCTTCATCGGGGCATTATCCCAGCAATTTCCTCGGCGGCTCATACTTTGTTCTATACGGTAACGCCACAGCCTTTGTTGAAACCTTTTTGCGCTGTACTGACTGCCTTGGTCTGAATGAAATATAAGCCCAAGTGGCTTGCCTCGTTGCTCGTATGCTCTATCTAATGCTTTAATAACTAAGTCAGTATCAGGCTTATCTGACATTGCCCAGCCAACCACACGACGAGCAAATAAGTCGATAATAACAGCTAGATAAGACCATTTATTACCTGTCCAAATATACGTAATATCCCCACACCAAACTTGGTTTGGGCCATCAACGTCAAACTCACGGTTAAGTATGTTTGGAATATCTAGCCGCTCCACCGTCGCTAATTTATATGAATGAGGCCCTGGTTGTTTGCATACCAATCCCAAGTCACGCATGATGCGGAGTACCTTAAAGATACCAATAGGTAAGCCAGCGTGGTTTAGCATCGCCACTAATGTGCGGCTACCAGCAGCTCCACGACTGAGTGAGAATAACTCACTAATCGTTGACCTAAGCTGCACCTCTTCAAGCTTAATTGATGCCACACGCTGCTTAAAATCATAATAACTAGAACGCGGAACATCAAACACGCTACAGACCATTTCTAAAGACTCATGCTCACTTAAATGGCCTATCAACGAATATTGTTCATCTCGTCTGACATTAAGAGAGCGGTAGCCTTTTTTAAAATTGTTTTTTCTCTTTCAAGTCGATTAATTTTAGCTTCAAGCTCCTGAATTTTAAGCTGTTCAGGAGTAAGAGCTTTAGAGTTTGGTGTTGTGCCACCACGCTCATCTTGTAATTGTTTAACCCAGCGACGAAGAGCTGTTTCACCGACTTCTAGTGAGCGAGCAGCTTCAGGGAATGAGTATCCTTCATCAAGGACTAATTTTGCTGAATCAAGTTTAAACTCTTGAGAAAAAGAGCGACGTTGTTTTGTCATAGAACACCTCAGTTTGAGTGGTAATAATACCACCTAAATTGGTGTCCGGTTTCATTGAATCACAACAAGCACACATTACATGAGTGATAAGAACCCAAATTAGGGCTAGTGATTACAGATTTTATCAGTAAGTTATTGATTATTTATATAGACAAAAAGAGTAATCAAAGCTAAATGAAAACTAACGCCCAGAATAATAATTGGTATGACTTTATTTGACTTACCTTTTTTAAAACTAGCAAAATCCTTAAATTGCATTTTATAACTACCAAAAGTGACTCCCTTTAGCACGAGGCAGCCGGTTGAATAAAATAAAAAACCAAAGGCCGTATCAATTATTAGCCATAAAAACATATCGAACATAATGCTCATATTAATTCCTTATATCACGTTGAGTTTTAGATTAAATCGCAAAG
>NZ_LOFI01000015.1:0-35420 GCF_001469195.1 Pseudoalteromonas sp. 10-33
CAGCCATCGCTCGTGACGCTAACTCCCACTTGTAACTTTCTTTTTCTTCATAAGAAGTCGTCGCGTGCTTTTCCCTTTTTCCAATCGTGTTGATATTACGGCTCCAGCGAGACTGTTCAATTAATCCCACAACGTGCTTTGTATCTGGCGCAAACAGCAATACGCTATGAGCTAACAAGCCTCGTTGTTTTGCTCCTCGTCCGACATGACCCAAATCATCTCGAATGGAGGAATGTTTATAAATTAGTGTGGTCGTGTCTTCTAATGCGAGCAATAAGTTATGACTTTTGGCCTGTTCAACCGTGGCTTTAAAGCCTGACTTTGCAATAGCCGTTGCGTCAATATTCTCGTTGCGAATAAAGCGGTAGGCACCTTCCATATCGGCGGGGGATTGAGTGATGTTCACAAGCGGTTTTCCTGGTTCATTTGCAAGCGTTGATGCTAACTTTACCAGACGCGCTGTTCTTCTTGGATCACCTAAGTCCGATTTACCGAATTGTTGTTTTGCCCAATGAGTATGTTCGTTAATCATAATGTGCCCTCAAACAAGATTTGAAGATCTGATCATGACATTGGGATTTAGTTCAAAAAAATCCCCGCTAATTTCTTAGCAGGGATTTGTGTATAAGAGACAGCTAAATAGCGCCTTTTGCATTTGTAAAACCGCTAGCGGTTTATTTTAAAATCTATTTGCACCTGAGTGCTTGCTACTACAGGGCTTCCGTTTTCAAACTTGGGTGCGTAACGCCATTTTTTAAGTGCCTCTAGTGCTGACTTTTCAAATGCGTGGCCACCTTCTGAGCTTATTACTGATGAGTTTTTTACAAAACCCGCGGTATCTACATCAAACTGAAGAACAACAATACCATCTGTATTTTGGCGAGCTTTATTTATTGGGTACTTAGGCGGTTGGCGATAAACAGGTGTTTGTTCTTGTGAATCTTTCCATGGCACCATTTCAGCAATGGCTAAACAATGTTTAGTTGCTTGCTCGCTTTGACCTGTTTTTTCGTAAAGGTTTACAAGTTTTGAGTGCGCGGTAAGTTCGGCGTTATGATCAAAGCTTAGGTTGCTATCGAATACCGAAACAACATGGTTTAGACGCTCAATCGCTTTTTTATATTTTTTCTTACTTTGCTCAAACGAGGCGACTAAAAAGTCTGCTTTGATTCGCTCAACCGTGTTCTCGTCTAAATTTTCACGGTAGTACTCATCGGCTTCGTTCAATAACTTTTGCGCTGCACGAAACTTTTTATGTGCAAACTTACTTGCTAACAACGACGCGGCTTCAAATTGCATATCGGCAACAAACTTTGGTTTATTTTGTGCTTTAGCAATGTCGATTATACGTTCGAGATGATCTTCTGCCAAAGACGCTGATTTAGCATTTTCGGCTTTCCCTAAAAGTGCGTCGAGTGTTTGTATTGAATTTTTGCCGTGGTTATCAGCTAAAATTGTATAGGCTTGCGAGTAAAGGCTGTAACGCTGTTGCCTGATGTTTTTTTTGCTGCTCGTTGTGCTTGGCGGTGTAATGGCTTTAGCATAATTAATAGCAAGGTTTGCTGTGTTGTCGCTTTTATCACCGTAAAAATTAAGCCCTGTGATGTAAGCCTGTTTTGCGGCTTGCTCAATATTGTGTTTTGTTTCTACAGCGTTTAGGTAGCTCTGGTAAGCAGTTGAAAATGCGGCTTTAGCGTTATCAGCTTGGCTAGCAAGTACATTATTTGTAAAGGCAGATAAACTTAATCCAACAAGTAGAGCAAGGTGTTGTGGCTTCATAATGATCCTTATTAATTGTGAACCTGAACGTTGAATAATTACGCAATTTTAAATCGCTATTTTAGCGTTACCTGCATTAAATTTAATTACAATACGCATGTAACTTTACGAGTGAATTTACATTGCTTTCACTAAAGTATTGATTAAAAGCAGCAAACTTAAATATTACTATCCTCGTATTATTTAAAATTACGAATAATCTAATTAATAATAACTTACTATAAATTATAACCATTGTCATTATACAGGTACAAAAGCCACTATTATGTGCTGATTTACTGTGTTTTTTAATTAGCCTGAACGCTGGTTAAAATACTTGCTAATATGTTGAATAATGGTGATATTTAAATTTTATTTTTCTAGTCAGAGATTTTCAATGAAACAAGGCGAATTTACGTGTCAATAGCAGGCCTATTGCAAGTAAATTCAACGCAGTTAGCGCTAAAAATAGCTGCTAAAGATAGGTTTATTATTCAGAGTTCAGGTTAATTAGGTTTAATCATTGAAAACAGGGGCTGTCGTCGCCATATAATTGCGATAAACAGTGTTGTACTACGATCTAATTTTACTCTTTTGTGATATTATCACTTTATTGTCGTGTCGTAGTTATTTAAATATTTGGATTTGTCGTGGCGCAAGTAAGAGCAAGAGTCCAGCTAAATGTTGGCAAAAACAGTGATATCCCTGCAGAAATAGTGTCATTTACTGACCTAAAAGATGGTCAAGAGCATATTGCTATGGTGTTTAATAACGCAGATACCGAGCAAGATGTACCGCTTATTCGTATGCATTCGGAGTGTTTAACGGGGGATGTATTTCATTCATCACGTTGTGATTGCGGCGAACAGTTAAACGAATGTATTGAAATGATGCACGAGCAAGGCGGTATTTTGCTGTATTTACGCCAAGAAGGCCGTGGTATTGGTTTATACAATAAAATTGATGCTTACGTATTGCAATCGCAAGGTATGAATACCTATGAGGCCAATAATCATTTAGGTTTTGCAGATGACTTACGCGACTTTTCTGATGCGGTATTAATGCTTAATGCGCTTAATTTAAAGCACGTTAAATTAATGACCAACAACCCTAAAAAGCTCAATGCCTTAAAAGATGCGGGTATTGAAGTTGATACGGTTATTGGTACACATGCACACATAAAAGCGGGTGTAGCAGGTAATAAAGCCTACTTAGAAACCAAAATAAAGCATGGCGCACATATGCTAGATATTAAAAAAATTAAAAAACCTTAATATTACTGATCTGCCCCTGTGATCCCACCCAACGCCAAGTTATACTTGGCGTGTTTCGTTATAAATTAAGAGCAAGTATGTCTACACAATTACGAGTATTTAAAGCAGATGCCGGGCTAAAGTGGTTAAAAGCGGGATGGCTTATTTTTAAAACCCAGCCAATGACGTTTATTTTTATGCATTTATTTATTGGCATTGTGGGCTTACTGTCGTTGTTTTTACCTTTACTGCAAGTGGTTGCTGCACTGGCTACGCCTTTTTTAACTGCCGGCTTTTACCAAGCGGTGCTGACCAAGCAGCAAGGCGGCAAAATTATGTTGGCTGACATCCTTAAGCCATTTTCAGCTAAAGGCAACCGTTTGGGCTTGGTTCGTTTGGCGTTATACCAAATGGGTGCGGGTATTTTAATGGCGTTATTAGCAAACGGTTTATTTGCCGATGCCGTGGCAATTATGAGCCAGCCAGGACTTGAGCCTCAGGCTGCACTTGAGCAAACTCTTGCGAGTATTTCGGGTGCGAGTGTTATTTTATTTTTTATGGCCATGCTTATTTATTTAACGGCCTTTGCCTATGCGGTACCGCTTGTTTATTTTAATAAAGAGCAACGTATTTTAACGGCGCTTAAGCAATCGCTTATGGTTTTTTATCATAATTTGTTTCCGCTAAGTGTTTTTGGTGTTATTTGCGTACTATTTATGGCGGTTTCTATGTTCTTATCGTTCTTACCACTGTTGATTTTAATGCCGATTTGCTACATTAGTTTTTTTGTTTCTTATCAAGCGATTTTTATGCCGATTGTCCCGCCAAGTGACGACAAAAATGTTAAACCACTTAGCAGTGAAACAAGCGGACGCTTTGACGCTTAATGGATGATAAGTTAAAACAAAAATTAAAAAATTATGTACTTTGGTTACTCGGACGCCAAGAATACTCGCGCCGTGAGTTAACCTTTAAATTACAGCAAAAAGAAGCCACAGATGAGTTTATCGAAAACTTGCTTGATTGGTGCGAAAAGCACAATTTTATAAACGAGCAACGTTACTGTGAAGGCTTTGTAAGAAAGCACATTTTTAAATGCCATGGGCTTAAGCGAATTCAAAGCGAGGCTATGGGCAAAGGGATTGACCGTTCGCTACTCGAAAAGGTAGTTGAAGAGCTTGAAATAGACTGGTTTGAGCTTGCGCAGGATGCGTACAACAAAAAATATTCAAATACACCGGCAAACCTCGATTACAAAGACAAGGCTAAGCGCGTGCGCTACTTAATGTATCGAGGTTTTAGCTATGAACAAATCGATTTTGCAATGCAATCACAGTAAATACAGGTGAGATTTTCACATGCAGCACATGACTACCGCACAAATTAGGCAACAGTTTTTAGACTTTTTTGCCAGCAAGCAACACCAAGTTGTTCCTTCAAGCTCGCTTATTCCGGGCAACGATGCCACGTTATTGTTTAACAATGCAGGTATGGTGCAATTTAAAGATGTATTTTTAGGCGCTGAATCTCGCCCATATACACGTGCAACAAGCTCACAGCGTTGTGTACGTGCTGGTGGTAAACATAACGATTTAGAAAACGTGGGTTACACGGCGCGCCACCACACATTTTTTGAAATGCTAGGTAACTTCAGTTTTGGTGACTACTTTAAGCAAGAAGCTATTAAGTTTGCGTGGGAATTTTTAACTGAGGTTGTTAAATTACCTCAAGAAAAACTGCTTGTTACTATTTATCATGATGATGAAGAAGCGTTTGAGTACTGGTCAAAAGATATTGGCTTAAGCGAAGACCGCATTATTCGTATTGCTACCTCAGACAACTTTTGGTCAATGGGCGATACAGGCCCGTGTGGTCCGTGTTCTGAAATATTTTACGATCACGGTGAGCATATTTGGGGAGGACCTCCAGGCTCACCTGAGGAAGACGGCGACCGTTTTATCGAAATTTGGAACCTCGTATTTATGCAGTACAACCGTCAAAGCGACGGTACTATGTTGCCATTACCTAAGCAATCTGTTGATACGGGAATGGGCCTTGAGCGTATTTCTGCTATTTTGCAGGGCGTGCATTCAAACTACGAAATCGATTTATTCCAAGGCTTAATTGCAGCAGCTGCAAGTGTCACTAACGCGCAAGATATGGACGATAAGTCACTTCGCGTAGTAGCCGATCACATTCGTTCGTGTGCATTTTTAATTTCAGATGGTGTTATGCCATCTAACGAAGGCCGTGGTTACGTACTTCGTCGTATTATTCGTCGTGCTGTGCGCCATGGTAATAAGCTTGGCGCACAAGGCGCGTTTTTCTTTAAATTAGTTGCTGCACTTATTGAGCAAATGGGTCAAGCGTACCCTGAGCTTGCTAAGCAACAAGAAATTATCGAAAAAGTATTACGCATTGAAGAAGAGCAATTTGGTAAAACACTTGAGCGCGGCTTAGCTATTTTAGAAGAAAGCTTAAGTGACCTTAAAGGCGATGTGATCCCAGGTGATTTAGTCTTTAAACTTTACGATACCTATGGTTTCCCTGCCGATTTAACAGCCGATGTTGCGCGTGAACGCCAAATGACCATTGATCATAAAGGCTTTGAAGAATGCATGGCTGTACAGCGTAAAACTGCGCAGCAAGCGGGTAAATTTGGTGCCGATTACAACGAGCAATTAAAATCAGATAAACACACTGACTTTAAAGGCTACGACAGCACGCATTACAGTGCGACAGTGGTTGAAGTGTTTGCTGGTGGTGAGGCCGTACAGTTATTAGAAGATGGCCAAGAAGGTATTGTTGTACTAGACCGCACACCGTTTTACGCAGAATCTGGCGGCCAAACGGGCGATACAGGCACAATTACAGTTGCTGGTGGCGAGTTTAATGTGACTAACACCACTAAATTGGGTAATGCATTTGCGCACCACGGCACAGTACAAGGCCGTATTGGTGTTAACGATAAAGTGGATGCCACTATTGATGACGCACGCCGTGATCGTATTAAGAAAAACCATACAGCTACGCATATTTTACATGAAGCATTACGCCAGTTATTAGGTGAACATGTAAGCCAAAAAGGCTCGTTAGTTCAAGCGGATCGTTTACGATTTGATTTCTCGCACTTTGAAGCCGTTACTAAAGACGAGCTACGTGATATTGAGCGTGTAGTTAACGACGAAATTCGCCGTAACTTTGCACTTAACACTGAGCTTATGGCTATTGATGATGCTAAAGCGAAAGGTGCTATGGCGCTGTTTGGCGAAAAGTATGACGACGAGGTACGCGTAGTAACCATTGGTGATTACTCAATTGAGCTTTGTGGTGGTACACACGTTGAGCGTGCGGGTGATATTGGCTTATTCAAAATTGTATCTGAAAGCGGTATTGCTGCCGGTGTTCGCCGTATAGAAGCAGTAACTGGCGCAGATGCAGTTGCTTATGTAAGTGAGCAAGAGCAACAGCTTAGCGATGTAGCAGCGCTTGTGAAAGGCGATAGCGCATCAGTACTTGAAAAAGTAACTGCCTTGCTTGAAAAGTCTAAAGGCCTTGAAAAGCAAATTGCTCAGCTTAACGATAAGCTAGCGAGCGCTGCAGGTGCGTCTTTATTAGATTCTATAGTAGACATTAATGGCGTTAAATTATTAGTTGCAAACGTTGAAGGTACTGAGTCTAAAGCGCTTCGTGGTATGGTTGACGACCTTAAAAACAAGATTGGCTCAGGTGTTATTGCCCTCGGTGTTGCCAGTGGCGACAAAGTAAGCCTAATTGCCGGTGTGACTAAAGACTTAACTGGCAAAGTAAAAGCCGGTGAGCTTGTAAACCACATGGCCGGCCAAGTAGGCGGTAAAGGTGGCGGCCGTCCTGATATGGCACAAGCTGGTGGTTCTGAACCACAAAACCTTGCTGCTGCACTTGATAGCGTTACTGCTTGGTTAACTGAGCGTACTTAAGCCTAAGTGGCGTTAATTGTACAAAAGTATGGCGGCACGTCGGTTGGCTCAATAGAGCGAATAGAAGCGGTCGCCGACCTTGTTGTTAAAACTAGGCAACAAGGTCATCAAGTGGTTGTGGTGCTCTCGGCTATGTCGGGAGAAACCAACCGCTTAATTAATCTTGCCAAACAAATAGATTCCCGTCCTAGTAACCGCGAGCTCGACGTACTAATTAGTACCGGCGAGCAAATATCGGTTTCTTTATTGGCTATGGCTATAATCAAACGCGGCCACTCAGCCGTAAGCCTGCTTGCCGATCAAGTTAATATTCAAACCGATAATATGTTCGGTAAAGCCCGCATTACAGACATTGCAGCTACGCGTTTAAAGCATGAACTTGAGCATAACCGTATTGCTATTATTGCCGGGTTTCAGGGGCGTGATGTTGAAGGCAATATAACAACCCTTGGCAGAGGCGGCACTGATACGTCGGCGGTAGAAATAGCCGCGGCTATAAAAGCCGACGAATGTCAGATCTATACCGATGTTGATGGCGTATATACTACAGATCCTCGGGTTGAACCTAACGCACGGCGAATGAGTAAAGTGACCTTTGCTGAAATGCTAGAGTTAGCAAGCTTAGGTGCTAAAGTATTGCATATTCGCTCTGTAGAGGCGGCAGGTAAACACAATGTTCCACTAAGGGTGCTTTCGAGCTTTAATCCCGATGAAGGGACATTGATCACGTTTGAGGAAAACGACATGCCAAGTAAAGTTGTTTCGGGTATTGCATTTAACGCAGATGAGTGCTTAATTAAGGTACAGGGTGTACAAAGTGGCACTCAAAATCTTGTAAAAATATTGAAACTTTTTGCTGATAACGGCATCGAAATAGATATGATTAATCAAGTTAATCATATCTTTGAAAAAATAGACTATGCTTTTACTGTGCACTCGAATGACTACCTGCAAGCACTTGAATTACTAACCGAGAAAAAGGTGTCCTTAGGTGCTGAAAATATAAGCGGGATAACAACCATAGCAAAAATATCTGCTGTTGGTATGGGCATGAAATCGCACTGGGGTGTTGCTAGTTTATTTTTTGATGCATTGGCGCAGGAAAATATTAACGTTGTTTTAGTGTCTACTTCAGAGATTAAAATCTCTGTTTTAATAGATGAAAAGTACCTTGAGTTGGCAGTTCGTGCATTACATAAAGCATTTTTAACGGAAAGTAGATAGATAGTGAGTTTTTACTTACTTTTTAGTCTATTTTTCATTAATATGGATAAGCGGAATCTTATAATTTTAATTGGAACATGGGAGCAAGAGAATGCTAATACTAACTCGTAGAGTAGGTGAAACCCTTATGATCGGTGACGAAGTAACTGTAACCGTTTTAGGTGTTAAAGGAAATCAAGTTCGAATTGGTGTAAACGCACCAAAAGACGTATCAGTGCATCGTGAAGAAATTTACATGCGTATACAAGCTGAAAAGTCTAACCCTAATCCGGGCAATGCTTAATCAACACGTATACCTAGCTAAATAAATTATTTAGCTAAGTCAAAAAGCCACTCATTGAGTGGCTTTTTTGTTTATAAAATCGAGCATTTCATCTGTGAGTATTTGCTTTGAAATATATTGCAGGCTGTTTTTATTTTTAATTAACACGCCCCGTGGCGTTTCAATTACCTCAGCGATGTCTTGCCAAGCTAGTTGGTAGCTTTTGTAATGGTTTGCCGATTTAATGCCTTCATCATCAAAGGTGAGTGTAACCTCAGAACCTGATGCTCGGCTAAACATTTGTCTGGTCACCCACCATGGCCTGCGGTAATAAAAAGCAACGCATTCAAGCACAGCAACCATGATCAAAAATGTTCCTAAATAATGATCAGCTAAACCGTAAATGCTAAATAAACCAAGCGAGACTAACAGTACCAGTAAAAAGTACTTAGGTTGTGCGCGTTTGCTGTAAGGAAGTGACTCGTCAAAGCATTCGTAAAAGTAGGGTTTATCAAGTGTGTAGGTGGTTGAAAATGACATAGTGCCTTGCTTTAAAAATCGTTTTATATATTTTAGCAAGTTCGCTTATAAATGAGCAGCTTTATAATGCGTGCATTTATTTTAGGCATAAAAAAACGGCTTAAGAGCCGTTTTTTAATAATATACTAACTATTAACAGTTAGTTTCTTCAGCGTTTACGCCTTCTTTCACTTCTTCGCACGTATCTTCAACAGAATTTTGTACATCTGTTACTACTTCATCAATACGTTCTCCGGCTTCTTCTGCGTTGTTATCTTGACAACCCATGATGAAAAAACTTGCGAAAAGACCAATTAGTGCTGCTTTTAAAGTTGTAGAGTTCATAATGTAATTCCTTGTAAATAAATAAAATTGTAGTGTTAGTTGAGTATATGCCTACCTGGGTGATTTACCACGTAGCGCACCCGAAACTAACGAAATAACTAAAAGTACTATAAAAATAAAGAATATAATTTTTGCTATACCAGCTGCGGCACCTGCGATGCCACCAAAACCCAACACTGCAGCGATTAAAGCAATAACTAAAAATGTGATTGTCCAGCGTAACATTGTTTTCTCCTTGGTTATCAAATTTGTACACAATAGTTAATGCCAGTACTGTGCCATAATATATTTTTGTTTTATATCAGTATCTTGTATGTTTTTGTTTGTTTTTTGACTTTGTTAAATTGGTAACTTTTACGTTGGGTTGTGTAACTTATTCACACACAAGTATAGGTTGAAATTAAAGGGTGCTTAGAAAAGCCTCTCTTGGTAAGACCAATTAACAAGTTTGTTTTTTTCTACACATTATGAGTGATTTTAGGTTCAGTAAAGTACGGGGAATTCGGCTTTGTTAAAAATTCAGCTATAGCTTAAAAATATAGTGAGTATTTTTTGTGTGTATTATGGGGTGTTGATGGGTAAGGGTTTTTACTGTGGTTAATAAATTTGGTTATATGTTATTTTTATTTTAATTGGTTTTACCAATTTACAATGGCTAGACAAAGATATTTGTTTTGTTATTATCTAGTGAATAAATATTTAACTAAATCGACTTTTTATTTTCGATATGGGTTTCAAGGGGAGAAAAATGGATATAGGTGCTGTACTTACAACCGCTGGTAGCTTAATGCTAACAGGTATGGTTGGAGTGTTTGTCTTTCTTTCGATATTAATTGGCGCAGTTACAATAATGTCTAACTTAGTGGCGCGTTTTAGCCCTGCCGAAGTTGCGACTCCAGTTAAGTCACCATCGTTTAAATCTCAAGGTGTGCCAAATGAGCACATCGCTGCTATTAGTGCTGCCATTGCTCAGTACAAATCAAATAACAAATAAGGGGCACACACATGGCTAAATTAAAATTAACAGAATTGGTTCTTCGTGATGCGCATCAGTCATTACTTGCCACGCGTATGCGCTTAGATGACATGCTACCGATTGCAAGTAAATTAGATGATGCAGGTTACTGGTCAATTGAATCGTGGGGCGGTGCGACCTTTGATTCTTGTATTCGTTATTTAGGTGAAGATCCGTGGGAGCGTATTCGTGCGCTTAAAAAAGCGATGCCAAATACTAAGCAGCAAATGCTATTACGCGGTCAAAACTTATTAGGTTACCGCCATTATGCTGACGATGTTGTTGAAAAGTTTGTTGAGCGCGCACACAAAAACGGTGTTGATGTTTTTCGTATTTTTGATGCAATGAATGATGTACGTAACCTAGAAACAGCCATTAAAGCGGCTGTTAAGGTAGGTGCTCATGCTCAAGGTACTATTTCGTATACGGTAAGCCCTGTTCATACACTTGATATGTGGTTAACGCTAGCCAAGCAATTAGAAGAGCTGGGTTGTCATTCAATTTGTATTAAAGATATGGCGGGTTTGTTAAAGCCATATGACGCAGAAGAGCTCATAAAAGCGCTGAAAGAAACAGTGTCGATTCCAATTGCTATGCAATGCCATGCTACAACAGGTTTAAGTACTGCTACGTACCAAAAAGCGATTGATGCAGGTATTGATATGCTTGATACCGCTATCTCGTCTATGAGTATGACTTACGGTCACTCAGCAACAGAAACCATTGTAGCAATTGTTGAAGGTACAGCGCGAGATACTGAGCTTGATTTAAACCAACTTGAAGAAATTGCAGCTTACTTTAGAGATGTTCGTAAAAAATACGCAGCGTTTGAAGGGAGTTTAAAAGGCGTAGATGGACGTATTTTACTCGCTCAAGTACCAGGTGGCATGTTAACTAACATGGAAAACCAACTTAAAGAGCAAGGTGCCGCTGATAAGCTTAACGAAGTACTACTTGAAATACCGCGTGTACGCGAAGACTTAGGTTTCATTCCTCTTGTTACGCCAACATCACAAATTGTGGGTACTCAAGCTGTACTTAATGTGCTGACAGGTGAGCGTTATAAAACTATCACTAAAGAAACCGCAGGCGTATTAAAAGGCGAATATGGTTTAACACCAGCTCCAATGAATAAAGAGCTACAAGAGCGCGTACTCAATGGCAGCGACGTTATTACGTGTCGCCCTGCTGATAACATTGCTCCTGAGCTGGAAACACTTGAAGCTGAGCTATTAAAAGAAGCACAAGAGCAAGGTTTATCGCTTGCTGAGGATAAAATAGACGACGTACTTACTTATGCGTTATTCCCACAGGTTGGTTTAAAATTCATCAAAAACCGTAATAATCCTGATGCATTTGAACCGGTACCAAGCGAAGACGATAACACAAGTAAATCGCCAGCTAAGACATCAGCAAATAGTAACAGTGTTAAGGCTGAGCAATACAGCGTTAAGGTAGACGGTAAAGTTTACGACGTTGTCGTAGCGCAAGGCGGTGAACTTAAAGAAGTCACATTAAAAGATTCAGAACATTTACCTCAGTCTGCTTCAGTGGCTTCAGGTGAAACGCTAAATGCACCTTTAGCTGGTAATATTTTTAAAGTTAAAGTGAAAGCGGGTCAGGTTGTAAACGAAGGTGATGTTGTTGTGATTATGGAAGCCATGAAAATGGAAACTGAAGTACGTGCAATGCATACTGGTACAATTGCTGAAGTGCTTGTGTCTGAGGGTGACTCAGTGACCACTGGTGACGCAATTATTGCGTTGGCTTAAGGAGTCGTATAAATGGAAGGTCTTTTAAACCTTTGGCATGCAACAGGTCTTGCTAACTTTACGTTTCCTGGCTTGATAATGATTGCTGTAGGCTGTTTGTTATTGTTTTTAGCGATATCTAAAAACTTTGAGCCTCTGCTTTTATTACCAATTGGCTTTGGCGCGATATTAACTAATATCCCGGTTGCTGGTATGTCTGACCCTGGCGGGCTTTTGTACTCAGTTTATTATGTGGGTATAGATACCGGGATTTTTCCGCTATTGATATTTATGGGTGTTGGTGCATTAACTGACTTTAGTGCGCTAATAGCAAACCCACGTATGTTATTGCTGGGGGCTGCGGCTCAATTTGGTATTTTTGCGACCTTGTTTGGTGCAATTTTACTTAACTTCATACCTGGTTTTGAGTTTTCGCTTCAAGATGCATCAGCTATTGCTATTATTGGCGGGGCTGATGGCCCAACGGCAATATTTTTAGCCTCAAAACTAGCGCCTGATTTATTAGGGGCAATTGCAGTAGCGGCTTACTCTTACATGGCACTAGTACCAATAATTCAGCCTCCTATTATGCGTGCACTTACAACGCCTGAAGAGCGCCAAATAAAAATGCCTGAGCTACGTAAAGTATCTAAAAAGGAAAAAATTATTTTTCCACTTATGGTACTCACTGCAACCGCGATGTTTTTACCAGCAGCAATTCCGCTAGTAGGTATGTTCTGTTTAGGTAATTTAATGCGTGAGTCGGGTGTAGTTGACCGTTTAAGTAACAGTGCACAAAACGAAATTATCAACATAACGACCATATTTTTAGGGTTAGCGGTTGGCTCTAAGCTTGCAGCAGATGATTTCTTAACGCTAGAAACCATTGGTATTTTAGTGCTGGGCGCCCTTGCTTTTGGTATTGGTACAGCGTCAGGTGTATTTATGGCTAAAGGCTTAAATAAAATATCTAAAACACCTATTAACCCGTTAATTGGTGCCGCTGGTGTATCGGCCGTTCCTATGGCTGCTCGCGTAGTAAATAAAGTGGGACTTGAAAATAACCCACATAACTTTTTACTTATGCACGCAATGGGCCCTAATGTGGCGGGCGTATTAGGCAGTGCCGTTGCCGCAGGTATTTTGTTGGCACTTGTTGGCTAAATTGATTTTAGATTTCAACCAACCATTGAGCGCAGTTTACTGCGCTTTTTTTTGCCCGGAATTTCTGTTCGTTAATGGTTTCTTGTTTTAAGTTTTTTGTTTAAAGTGGTGGCTCTTCGCAATTTTAAGGATAGTCATTATGCTTCACACTCCATTGGCTCACTATTTACCTAATGTTAGTAAACTTGTATTTGGATGTATGGGGTTGGGAGGCGGTTGGAATAAAGACCCAATTACCAGCGCACATCTTAAACAAACCCACGAATGCATTGATAACGCGATTGAAGGCGGCATTAATTTTTTTGATCATGCAGATATATACACTTTTGGTAAAGCAGAGCAGGTATTTGGTCAGGCACTGAGTGAGCGACCAGAGCTTAGAGATCACATGTATATTCAGTCAAAATGCGGGATAAAATTTGCTGACGATCAGGGCCCTAAGCGCTATGACTTTTCAGCAAATTGGATTGAGCAGTCGGTAGAAAACTCACTTAAGCGATTAAATACGCAATACCTTGATGTACTAATGCTACATCGTCCAGACCCTTTAATGGAAGTTGATGAAGTTGCACGTGTATTTAGCTGTTTAAAAGAAAGTGGCAAAGTAAAACATTTTGCCGTATCAAACATGCAGCAACACCAAATCAACTTTTTACAGCATGCCCTTGATATGCCGATTGTTGCTAATCAAATAGAGGCCAGTTTGCAAAAACATCAATTTATAGACGAAGGTCTGTATGTTGGCAACAGCGACGGTAAAGACATTAACTTTACGCCTGGTAATATTGAGTACTGCCGCAGCTTTGATATTCAAATACAGAGTTGGGGTAGCTTGTGCCAAGGTTTATATACCGGTGGCGATTTATCAAAAGCGTCGCAAGCAGATATCAACACAAGTATTTTAGTAAATAAACTTGCTGCAATTTATGGTACCTCTGCTGAGGCAATTGTACTTGCGTGGCTGCTGCGCCATCCTGCATCGATTCAACCCATTATTGGCACGACTAACGCTAAGCGTATAAACGCATCGTGTGAGGCTATTAATGTTCATTTAAGCCGAGAGCATTGGTATGCCTTATACGAAAGCGCAAAAGGCTGCGAAGTGCCATAAAGAGGGTTTTTAATGAACGTAATTATTATTTTAGTGTGTTTATTTATAGCATTGGTAATACTGATCCCATTACTTGAAAAATACCAAAGCAAAATGGGGCTTGAGGGGGCGGCAAAATACAGTAAATATATTTGGCCATTAGTGATGGGTTCTTTAGTTATTCAACTTATTTATGTATTAATGAATTAGGTGTGTAAAGCTATTAATATAAAATTAAGATGCAAAGCCTTTAATGTAGAACGGCTCTATGTGAGCTAACCAACTTATTTTTAAAATAAAAACACTAAAAAAGCCCTTGCAGGCTAAACCTGCAAGGGCTTTTTAATAAATTAATAACGCGATTACTTAAGTGCCAGTTGTAACTCGCGATTACGCTCTAATTGAGCAATAAAGTTTTCGGCAATAGGTTTAAATTTAGCAAGCTCAGAGCGGGGGAGTGGCTCAGACTTTGGTAATTTAACCGTTTTAGGATTACGGTGAACACCGTTAACCAAAAACTCATAATGTAAATGCGCGCCAGTCACTCGACCTGTAGCACCTACAGTACCAATTTTGTCACCTTGTTTTACTTTTTGACCTGTTCTAACAAGCTTTTTGTTAAGGTGTAAATACTTGGTGACATACTGTGTACCGTGGCTAATAAATACGTAGTTACCATTGTACTTACTGTAACCTGCCTTAACCACTTTACCATTACCCGATGCAACAACGGGTGTGCCAGTACGTGCAGCGTAATCAATACCGCGGTGCGCTTTTACTTGCCCTGTAACTGGGTGTAAGCGACGCGGGTTAAAACTCGAGCTTATATATTTAAAATTAACGGGGGCACGTAAAAATGCTTTTTTCATACTACGGCCTTCGGGGGTATAAAAATTGCCGTCGGTGTGTCGAATTGCTGTAAAGCGTTGCCCTTGGTTAATGAACTCAGCTGCTATAATTTTACCGGTACCAATAAATTCGCCTTCAACATAGTGAGATTCATAAATTAAACCAAATTGATCGTTTTTACGAATGTCGTTAGCAAAGTCCACATCCCAACCAAAAATATCAGCAAAGTTCATGATTTGGCGCTCGCTTAAACCCGCTGCAATTGCAGAAGTCCAAAAGCTGCTAGAAATTTCACCGCCAGCTGTTTTGGTCAGCGTTTCTATTTCTTTGCTATCTATAGATGTATTGTAGTTACCTTCGTCATCTAGAGTCACATACAACGTATCTGTTTTAGAAATAACGTAACGCAATTGCGCAAGTGTGCCATCTTTACCGGTTGCAAAGCTCAGAACTTCGCCTGGGTGAATTTTAGTTAGCTTACGAGTTTCCGCGTTAGTGTTAATTAGCTTATGTAGCGTTTGCGCTGAAAAGCCTGCGCGTTTAAATATAATTGCTAAGTTGTCGCCCGTTTTTACTTGGTGGTCGACTAAATCGTATTCTGGAAGTTTTTCGGCTGCTTGCTCTGAATTTAACTCGGTTAATTTTTCGTTGTCATCAACTTTAACTTGAAGCTCGTAGCGCTTGCCAATCTCTAATGCATTTGCATTGTTGTCTTTAGACGCGGTTGCTTTCTCAGATGGAAGAAACGTCAAGGCGGCAATAGCAGAAACCAAACATAAGATAAGCAATTTGTGTTTTTTGGGGAGGGTATTAACCACGTGAACCATAACGTGCCTTTTTCTGCTGTCAAGATAATAAATACATAATATTGCAGGATATACCTAATATTGTGCGAATACCAGTGCTTTGTAGATTTTAAATCGCGCTGAATTACGCTAAAATCGGGCTTTATATGCCTTTTTAGCGCTTAATTTATCTCAGACTGTGCGCATTTTATTTAGTTGCATTAATCACTTAAAAAGTTGTTTTAATTAGGTAGAAATTTGTTATGTTAGTTGCACATATAAGTTTGATTTAGCCCTTGTTAAACTAAGGTTATACAAAACAACTAGTAGCCCTCTTTGTTGGCAGAATTTTGGAGTAATAGACTGTGGATTTACAAACCGCTCTTGCAGAGATAAAACGCGGTGCAGAAGAAATATTAATTGAAGACGAGTTAGTTGAAAAACTAAAGTCGGGCAAAAAGTTAAAAATCAAAGCGGGTTTCGATCCAACAGCGCCAGATTTACACTTAGGGCATACAGTACTAATTAATAAAATGAAAACTTTCCAAGACTTAGGTCACGAAGTTATTTTTTTAATTGGTGATTTTACGGGCATGATAGGTGATCCAACCGGTAAAAACGTGACACGTAAACCGCTTACCCGTGAAGATGTTCTTGCCAATGCTGAAACGTATAAAGAGCAGGTTTTCAAAATTCTTGATCCTGCAAAAACAACTGTTGCTTTTAATTCAACGTGGATGGAAAAGTTAGGCGCAGCAGGCATGATTAAACTAGCTGCTAACCAAACGGTTGCGCGTATGCTTGAGCGTGATGACTTTAAAAAGCGATACAATGGCGGACAGCCAATTGCAATACACGAATTTTTATACCCGCTAGTACAAGGTTGGGATTCGGTTGCTTTAGAGTCTGATGTAGAGCTTGGTGGTACTGATCAGCGCTTTAATCTACTTATGGGGCGTGAGCTTCAAAAAGTTGAAGGTCAAAAGCCACAAACTGTTTTAATGATGCCATTACTTGAAGGTACTGACGGCGTTCAAAAAATGTCTAAATCTTTAGGTAACTACATTGGTATTACTGATGCACCTAATGACATGTTTGGTAAAGTGATGTCGATTAGTGATGTATTAATGTGGCGTTACTACGATTTACTAAGTGGCCTTTCAATTGAGCAAATAGCAGCGCAAAAAGAACGAGTTGAGCAGGGTACTAACCCGCGTGATATCAAAATTGAACTTGCTAAAGAGCTTATTGCACGTTTTCATAGTGAAGAAGACGCACAAGCTGCGCACAACGATTTTATTCAACGTTTTCAGAAAAAAGCGCTGCCAGATGAAATTCCTGAGCTGACAATAACCATTGCAGAAGATACTATTTTAATAGCTAACTTATTAAAAGAAGCAAATTTAGTTGCCAGTACATCAGAAGCGATGCGCATGATTAAACAAGGCGCAGTTAAACTTAACGGTGAAGAAAAAATTACTGATACCAAACTAGAAATAGCAAAAGGTACAACCGATATTTACCAAGTAGGTAAACGTAAGTTTGCAAACATTACCGTAGCTTAAAAGCACGGGTAATAAAAAATAGCTTAGGCTTAATGCCAGTCAGTTAATAGCTGGCTGGCTTTTTTGTGCTCAATTTTACTAAGTAAAGCTCAAATGCTTTTTAGAATTTCAATACACACAATAACGAGTACCCAAAAGGCGCGCGCCTGATTAAGCCGATTTAAAACCGCTGGTACATCGTCAGCGTTCGGTAACCTATCAGTACCAACCCGCATTTTGTTATGCCGCTTATTAAAGTACATAGCGGGTCCACCTAGTTGCACGCCAAGTGATGCAGAGCATGCACTGAGTAACCAGCCTGTATTTGTTTGATAGAAGTGTTGGCCATAGTGTTTTATGTAGTGAACACTTTGCTTTGTGGCCTTACTCGCAGCAATTGTGAGTGTAAGTAAACGCACCGGGATATACTCAATAACAAATAAAACAAGCTTTAATGGTCTTAAAAATTCGCTGTTTGGTGAAACATCATGGCGCCATGCTTGCTGCATCAAGGTAAGTAGTCGGTAACCAAGAGCTGCAATGGGGCCTAAAAGTAAAAAAATAAATATAACTACAAAGTAATAACGGGCAGTGCGAAGTATTAAGCTCTCTATAAGTGCTTTAATAATGCCGGCTGTAGAAAGCTTGCTTACTTCACGTGCGAGTATCGGTTTTAATAGTTCGCGCGCGGCTGACTTTTGGTTTTGCTTGGTCAACTTTGCAATACGACGCGCTTTTTTGTTGAGGCTTTGGCTTTCAAGGCAAAGGTATAAAATAAGGCCTGCCAGTAACTCGGGGTAAAATGCAAATTCAAGCAGTAAAGTAATAATTATTAAAATAACACTGAGCACCAGCACGCTGGCAAGGACGGCTGCTAAATAGTGGTAGCTGTTTGTATTTTGTTTACTATAAATACGTTTGCCCATGGCGCGAAACACGGCCACTAAAACGGTATTAGGGTGGTACCAACTAACGAGTGGTAAAAAGCGCTCAGCAAGGAGCGCTATTATGAATACAATAAAGTCCAAATGGTTTTGAACAATATTGCTAAGCATTTACAGTGTTACAGCCGTTATCTTTTCAAGCAGAGCAACAACCATTTTAGATGAGTTAATTGATGCTGTTTCTAGGTACTCTTCAAATGATTGTGGCGATTCTTTACCTGCAATATCAGACATTGAACGAATAACAACAAAAGGTGTTTCAAGCGTATGACAGGTTTGCGCAATAGATGCACCTTCCATTTCTACTGCAAGCATTGAAGGGAAGTCGCTGCGCGCTTTATCAATACGAACAGGGTCACACATAAAAGTATCGCCAGTACAAATAAGGCCAACCAAGGTTTTAACTTCGCTAATTTGTGCAATAGTTTGTTGTGCTGCTTCAACCAATTTAGGGTGCGCAACAAAACCTGCAGGCATTTGTGGTACTTGGCCAATTTCGTAGCCAAAAGCGGTTACGTCTACATCGTGGTGACGAACTTCTGACGATATGACGACATCGCCAACACTTAATGATGGATCAAAACCGCCAGCAGAGCCGGTGTTAATAACGCAATCAGGTTTAAAGTTATCAATAAGTAATGTAGTTGCAATGCTAGATGCTACTTTACCAATACCTGATTGAACAAGAGTAACTGTACAACCCGCTAATTCACCAGTGTAAAATGTAAAACCTGCTTTAGTTAAAATAGCTGGGTTTTGCATTGCTTCACGCAAAATTTTAACTTCTGGCTCCATTGCGCCAATAATACCAACATTCATAGTGTTTGATTCCTGAGTTTGAATAGCATGATTATACGTGAAGTTAACAATAAAAAACAAAAAAGCGAGACATTTAAAATGCTCGCTTTAATGCAATTTTAGTCACCTGATAATTATATTTCGGCTAATGCTGTTGAATGGGCTTTAGCTTGTGAAGGTGATAAAACAGCAGGTTTGTGAACTCGGTTTCGCAATGGGCGCTGTGCTGTCGGTGCAGGTTTACCTAACTTAAACATAATGGCATCGCGCACTTCTGACGGACGATAGCCTGCTTTTACCTTCATGCGAATGTGTGGAATACCCGCAGCTTCTAAGGCGCCATTCACAAACCAGTCGCGCTGTGCTTTGTGGCCATCTTTATTTGCGTTATTTACTAAGTCAACGGCAGCAACTATGGTCATCTTTTCTTTATCGATTAACACAAAATCAAGCTGCTTATTTTTGGCTTTAGCAATAGCAGCGCGTTTTGATTTAGGTGATAAACCTTCTTTACAGTCGATGACATCAATAAGCTTAACCCGACTCACAATTTTGTATTGATCGCCAATAGCACGCTCTAATAGGTTTAAAAAGGCGCTTTCTACTTGCGTAAATACGCTTTGTTTACGTTTGAAAGGATAAGGATTACCGCCGTCGTCACTAAATTTTGACGCGGCAATTGATGCACCTACCACTAATACTAAAATCGACAATAAAGCGAATTCCATACGGTAACTCCATAACAACAAATTGACACTGTTTTGTTAAAGCAAATACTGTGCCTAAGTTGTATATGAATTACCGAATGGCGATTTAAGTTAACGCAGGTGTTTTATGCTTTATACCCGCCATTAATACCTTTCACAGCAACCGCTACGGCGTCGTGTGCATGAAGCGATTCGTAATGGTTTATTTGTAGCCAGTAATCTGCGTAACTGTCTGCTTCTAATATTGCTTTAATTTTACGTGCTGCATCTTCACAAAACATTAAATTTTGCCCATTCAAACGGGCAAATTCTTGTTCATCTTCACGCTTTACTGCCGCTTGTACTGGGGTTTTTAGCTCGTTTTCAAGGGTGTTTATTAAGTTAACCACATCAAACTCATTGATGTTGCTATCGAGTTTTACTTTTACGTTAGCAATTGAACGTTGCGAGTGAGGTGTTGCCACAATGCCTTGTGTTGTGCCAAGCCATTCAAGTACGTCTTTTTGGTTGAGTGTGTCTTGGTTGAATTTTTCACTGAATGCGTTTTGTATTAGCTGGCGTGCAAGTGCCGCCGAACAAGGACAGGTAGATGAGTAGGTAACATCAACGGTTAGCTCGTAACTAATGATATTGTTTTCAATTGTACTTGTAAGTGTAATTGGGTAGCTTTTCCAGCCAGCTTTGCCACTTAATAGAGACTTGCGGCGAAGTGGAAGCTCAAATTTAAATTCAATTTGCGCCTTATTACTCAAGCCTTCATGGCTAGATATAAAGGTATCAAGCGCTTGGCTAATTGTTTTAGGATTTACTTGTTGCTCTGTTGAGAGTAAATCAAGCGCTAAAAATAAGCGCGACATATGAATGCCTTTAGCGTCTTCTTTATGTAAGTTTACAAATGCGCGCGCTTTGGTATTAACGGTAACAGGGCTTAAATCACGCGATTCAAATATAAATGGCAGTTCAATTTCACCCATGCCAACCCAGTCTAATTTACCTGTTTGTAATGCGGGAGCGGTGTCAGCTATATCGGGCATATTGGTTTGCATGCTATGTTACTCGTTATTGGCAATTATAAGGCGCCTTATTTTACACGAAATAATCAGTGGCTGAAACGAGGACTTTATTGCTAGTCAAAATCGCGTATGAATTTTTACTGTTTTTGTCGCACAACACGAAAATAGCGAATAGAAAAATGCTAAAATCTGTAAATAGCATTGCCTTACTTATATTTAAGCAAACAGCAAAGAGATAAAACTACGTATGACCGATTATTCTTTGAGCCCTTGGGTTCGGGTGCTTTCAAGTTCAATAGCGCGATTTGGCGAGTTAAAAACGGCTGCCATTTGTTACGCTTTATTTTTAGCTGCGTCTCTTATTTTATCGAGTATGTTTTATTACGTAGCGATAGGTGAATTGTTTCTTGTAGATATTTTGGCTGTGGTATTTTTTTCAGCTGTTGTGTCACCTTTAATTATTAGCGTACTTATAAACTCAATTCGTCAGTTAGACGCTTCATACGCTTACTTAGATAGCGCAACCAAACAAGAAAAACTATTAAACCAAACACTTAAAGATAATATTAGTCGGCTTAATATTGAAATAGATGAACGTAAAATGGCTTTTCACGCCAAACACCGCGCCATTGAAGAGCTTCGTAGAGAAATTGCAGAGCGCAAAAAAACACAGCAAGAGCTAGCTCAGCAAAGCATGTTACAGCGCTCAATTGTTGACTCATCCCCCGATTTATTTTATTACCGCGACAACAACGGGGTATTTGCTGGCTGCAATAAAATGTTTGAAGAAGTAATGGGTAAATCAAGCCGTGAGCTCATTGGTAAAACGGTAGAACAAATATTTCCAAATGACTTTTTATCTGAAGTACTACGCACAGACAAAGAGGTAGAGCAAACTCACAAAGCAATCACTATCGATGTAGGTTATGAAGTTGATGGTGCAACACGCTGGTTTGAATTGCGAAAACTTCCTTTTATAAATGATGAAGGTGACTACATTGGTTTGCTTGGCTTTGGGCGTGATATTACTAGCCGTAAAGAAGCCGCTGAGGCTCTTGAAACCGCCTATAAAGATAAAGGTAAGTTTATTGCCACATTAAGCCATGAGTTGCGTACACCGCTTAATGGTATTGTAGGTTTAACTCGTATGTTGCTTGATACAGATCTTAATAAGCAGCAGCGCAGTTGGTGTAATACGGTCTTTTCAAGTGCAGAGACGCTCGGGAATATTTTTAACGACATAATAGATTTAGATAAAATAGACAGAGAACAGCTCGATATTGCTGCAAACTCTATCAATGTATCTGATTTTATAAACGATGTTGTGAATTTTGCAGGTTTAATTACAGAGCAAAAAGGGCTGGAGTTTGATATTGAGCGAAATGGTAAGCTAGATATATATGCACTGCTCGATCCTACTCGTTTACGCCAAGTGGTTTGGAACCTGATAAATAACGCTGTGAAGTTTACCCAACACGGCAAAGTAATACTTGAGTGTAGCCGTGAAAATCGTCCAGAAGGTCCGTGGTTGGTTATTAAAATATCAGATACTGGGCAAGGTATTCCTCAAGAGCAGCTTTCTCGTATTTTTGATATGTACTACAAAGCACCTGATTTACAAGGCACAAATGCCATAGGTTCAGGCATTGGTCTTGCTGTAACTAAAGCTTTAGTGACCGCAATGAAGGGCAGTATTACAGTAAATAGTACAGAGGGTGAGGGCAGTTGCTTTACAGTACAAATACCGCTGAGCTTATGCATTGCCCCCACAGAACAAAGTTATGTTGGCCGAGAGCTTTATATTTTACTTGTTGAAGATGTACCGCTTAATGCAGAAATAGCCACTAATTTATTAGAACAACGCGGTCACGAAGTGTTATGGGCAGAAACCGGCGAAGATGCTCTTGCGTTTGTAGATACTGAAGACGACCTAGATTTAGTATTACTTGATATGCAGCTACCCGATATCAATGGGGACGAAGTTGCAAGGCAAATTCGTGCCGATAGTCATTTTGATAACCTGCCTATTGTTGCACTAACCGCTAATGTAAGAAGTGCAGAAGAAGAGCTTGAAGGTATTTCTATTCAAGGTGCTCTAGCTAAGCCTATTAATACAGTAAAGCTTGATAAAATGCTTGCTGACTTATTTGATATTAAGCAAGTTCAATGTACCGAGCCACAGCTAAAAGTAACCGACGAGGCACTTAAAAATATTGATGCGCATTTGCTAGATGTTGAAACAATAGAAGACTTTGTGAACTCAATGGGGTTAGTTGTCTTTAGACGAAGCAGTCAGTTATTCGAAAAGCTAAATCCGCAGTACCAACAAGAACTGCTTACATCATTAAATACAGGTGACAGGGAAGAGTATAAATCGGTGGCGCATAAGCTTAAAGGTGCTGCAGGTTCTGTTGGTTTAAACGATGTTCAACTGCATGCAAAAGTGATGGAGTACGGCGCAATAGAAGAGTCAGATGAGGTGCTTGAGGAGTGGCTGCTCGTGTTGGCAAGTAAAATAAATGAAGGACAACATGCCCTTCATTTATTTCTACAGCAATTAGAATGAACGCTTTTTAGCTGTCGATTTTACCAATAAAGCGGTAGCCTTCACCATGAATGGTGCTGATAAGCTCTGATGTAGAGTTATCGCTTTCAAAATGCTTACGGATACGGCGGATAGTTACATCGACAGTACGGTCGTTTGCACGAAGTTCACGCCCAGTCATATGTTTAATCAGTTGTTCACGGCTAAAAATACGACCCGGAGAATCAAGCATTAAACGCAGTGCTCTATACTCGCCTTTAGGCAAGCGTTTAGCATCGCCATTAGGAGATGTTAAACAGCGGCTGTTTTCATCTAATTCCCAACCGTTAAATGTAATAACGCCATTGGTTTCAAGCGCTGATTCATCATCACTTAGACCTGTACGCGTAATAAGGTTGCGAGCTCTAATAGTCAATTCACGAGGGTTAAATGGTTTAGTAATGTAATCATCAGCGCCAATTTCAAGCCCTAAAATACGATCAACATCGTTATCACGACCTGTTAAGAAAATAAGGCCTACTTTGCGTTTTTGGCGTAGTTCACGGGCTAATATAAGGCCGTTTTTGCCTGGAAGATTGATATCCATAACTACGAGATTAACGTCGTCGTTATTTGTAAGCTTGTCATGCATGTCATCGCCATCAATGGCTTCAATAACTTTGTAACCTTCAGCTTCAAATAAACTAACGAGGTTTAGTCGAGTTACGTCTTCATCCTCTACGATTAGAATGACTGGCGTTTGCATTATTAATTAACCTTTTTGGAATATTTTATTTACAAAAAATCGGTATTTAGTATAAATCCGACTACTAGAGATTATAGGATTATATCCAATTGTTAACAAGAAAAAACAAGTTGGATAAAAATAAAACAGCAAGAGTTCAAAGTTTGCTCAAAAAGCCCGTGCAAAAACTACTGTTAAATTGATCATTACACGTATGAAGTTCATTTACTTTGAAAATTTATGGACCGGCTGACTATGCAAAACTGTTAAATAATCAGACTAATTCAAAGTTAAATTATATCACTATCTAATCTTTCATCAATGTATGTGATATCGCAAAAGTAATAAAGTTCAAAAAATTGCGCTCTATAAACGATAACTATTACCATTACTTGTTACATGAAGCATAAATATGGTCGATAAGTAGTAATTCAAGGAGTGTAAGCAAATAAATGCACTTGGTTACTTCACTTTTAAGGGATGGTTATGATGAATCGCGCACCGTGTTTTTTTTCTAAATCAATTAATATGTGGCCGCCTAAAGCTTGTGTTACTAAATTGTAAACTAAGTGCATACCTAGTCCACTCGCTCCTTGCCCTCTTTTTGATGTTACGAAAGGATCGAAGATCCTATGTTTAATTTTTTTGTCTACACCTTGGCCATTGTCACTGTAAATAATAGTGAGTTTTTTACCCGTTAACTCCACATCAAACTGTATTTCGTTATTTTCATTACCTATAAACCCATGTAGCAGAGAGTTTGTTAGTAGTTGTATAAATACTTGTTGTAGTGGTTCAGATTTGCTTTCTATTGTTAAGTCGGTTGCACAATTTATGTTTATAACAGGTTTTTTCTCTTCAAGTTCAGAGCTTATTGATGTCAAAACATCCGTTATTAACTTATGAATATTGATGTAGGTAGTTACGTCATCATCTTGAATAACCGCTACTTTTTTAAAAGTTGAAATTAAGTCTGCTGCACGATTTAAGTTACGGTAAATTAAATCTAAATTTTCTATGCCTTCATCAATAAAGCGCTTTAATTGATTTGAAGTCAGCTTTTTGTCGTCAAAGCTAATTTGTAAATCAGCTAACTTATCGCGCAGTAAGGTTGAACTAGTAATGCCAAGCCCTATTGGGGTATTAACTTCATGTGCAACACCGGCGACCATTTGGCCAAGGGATGCCATTTTTTCATTTTCAACAATTTGTGTTTGATACTGATGCATACGCTCAAGGGTTGACAACAATTCTTGATTTGCCTCTCGTAAGGCTATGGTTCGTTGGTTTACTTTTTCTTCTAACCCCTGGTTAAGCTGTTTAATTTCTTCTTTGTCTTTTTCATGGCGGGTCAGTTGTTTTTGAGTGCGTGTAAGCATGATATTTAAACTGTTTGAAAGCGCTGATATTTCTTTTACGTCGGTTACAGGTGCGCGTACATCGTAGTTATGATTTTTTGATACGTCTTGTAATAGCATACTCAATCTTTCTATCGGTCGGGCTATTCTTTTTTGAACATTTATTGCAATAAAATACACAACAACAAGTATCAATAAAGTAAGTAAGGCATCCACAACTATTTTTTGTTTTATATAATCGTCTAAGCTTTCAAGGCTACCGCGCATGTATACATGGCCAACAAGCTTTTCATTATGAAAAATTGGCTTTATTAGTTCAATATCTTCGTTGGTTATACGTGGTGTTTTTAGTTCCTCAATACTGTCGATTCTGAGGGGGACTGGTGGCGTTTTTTTTGCGTTAAAACTAATAAAAAAAACAGGCTTTTGAGATGCTTGCTCAATAGAATAAACATGTATGTTTTTAACTAGAGGGATTTTTTCAAAGTATTTAAGGCGTTTTTCTTCTGTTTCTCTGTCATCTTCAAAAACTGACTTTCCTGCGTCAAAGGCAACAATTTCAGCGAGAATAACGAGCTTACTAACTATTAATTGTTTTTGCTCTTTAACACTTAGGTAAGTCGATATAGAAATCGATAACGACAAGCAAATAGCAGTTATAAGCATGATTAAATTTATAAGTGCTTTACGAATACTGCTTTGATGAACTTTTCTAGGCATTATTAAAGTGTCGCCTGAGTCGTTAAGTTTTATTATTTTATTAGTTTAGCAAAGAAGGCAGAGAGTGGCGCAAAAAAATACATAAAATTAAGTATACATTCAAATACTAAGCCAAACATATTAATTGTTTAACTTAGCATTTAAGCGTGTTTAACTGCTATATACGGCAAATTTATTGTTTTTGAATACGGTTTGATACGTTTCAAATTGTGTTTCTAAAATTGGCGGATATTTTAAAAAGCTGTTTGCAACAATAGTTAGCTTTCCGTTTTTAGTTAAATGCTGTTTAGCGTTAGCTAAAAACGTTTCTGCAACGCTGTAGTCTGTAGCAATTCCTGTGTGAAACGGCGGATTACTCACTATTAAATCAAACTTACCACTAATATTCTTAAGGCCATCACTGAGAATTGCTTCACCAGTTACCCCGTTTAACTTTAAAGTTTGAGTTGTTGCATAGGTTGCAAGTGCGCTTACGTCGCTACATACAAATTCAAGAGCTGTATTTTTTAACCCTAAAAAGGTCGCAATTAAGCCAGCACCACAACCAAAGTCGAGTACTTTACCTTGTTTAGTTGAAGGGGCATTTTCGAGTAGCATTTTCGTACCAGCGTCTAAACAGCCATGGTTAAACACGCCAGGTACGCTAATAGCTGAAAATGATGTATCGGCAATACTAACGGTAAATGTTTTATGGTAGTGGCTAATATCAAATTGCGCATTAAGTTCAATTTGAGAAAATGAGTACAGTACGCAGTGTTTAGCCGAATCAATTTTATTACTATATTCAGTTTTAGCTGCTAATTGTTTTTCAATGGATTTAACACCACTTTTATTTTCACCAACAACTAATAACTCTGCGTCCGCAGTTATTACAGCGCGTATGTTATCAAGGGCCATTAAAAGCTCTGGTTTTGATTTAGGATAATAAAGAATGACTAAATCATAATCACTGCCGGTAATGGTGTGGTTAACTTTTACATCAACACCATGAGTATTTTTAGCAAATTCACCATTAGCATGGTTATAGCTAAACGCTGTAATTTTGCTATTTGGATTAAGCGTTTTAAGCTCAGCTAAAAAGCCATCTTGAACAAAGTTGACCACCAATATAGATTTACCCGTTAATGCATCACTATTTCGCAGCAACAGTAAACTTGGGTTGGTTAATACGCTCATAAATGGCTTTGCCTTACAGTATGTTAAATTAATATAAAAGTGTAATTACTTTGTGCGCTCAAACATTAAGTCCCAAACGCCGTGACCTAATCGGTGGCCGCGTTGCTCAAATTTGGTAAGAGGGCGTAAATCAGGGCGAGGCACATAATCGTTAGTTTCTGATTGATTTTCATAACCCGGGGCAGCTTGCATAATTTCTAGCATATGTTCTGCGTAGTTTTCCCAATCTGTAGCCATATGAAAAACACCGCCTATTTTTAATTTAGAACGTAGTTTTTCAGCAAATTCAGTTTGTACAATACGGCGCTTGTGGTGGCGCTTTTTGTGCCATGGGTCTGGGAAGAATAATTGCAATGTAGTTAGGCTTTCATCGCTTAGGCAGTCAGCAAGTACTTCTACAGCATCATGTTCAAACACGCGTAAATTAGTTACACCCGCTTCGTCGGCATCCATTAAACATGCACCAACGCCTGGGCGGTGTACTTCAATACCAATAAAGTTTAAGTGTGGGGCATTTTTAGCCATTTCTACAAGCGACTTGCCCATACCAAAGCCTATTTCTAGTACTACATCATTGTTGTTACCGAATACTTGGCTTAAATCAAGCATGCCGTTTTTATGCTCTAAGCCCATTGTTGGCCAGCATTTTTCGATTGCAGCGGCTTGGCCTTTGGTTAATCGACCTTCGCGTTTTACAAAACTGCGAATGGTGCGGATGTATTTACCTTCTTGCTTAGCTTGCTCGAGGTTGGTATTGCTTGATTCACTCATATCTTATTGGCCTGACAAAACAATGTGTTTAAAAATGGTTGCATATTATCCCTGACGATGGCCTCAATCACAAGTATTAGCTGGTTTTACGGCCTCTATAGCTTGATCTTTTTACTCACTGCAATAGACTGACCCGCCATTGAGCATGAGTAAAAAGTATAATATGTTGGACTTAAATAAAGAGCAGTCTCACTGGTTTTCAAAGCAAGTAGTTGATTGGTATCACCTTCATGGCAGAAAAACGCTGCCGTGGCAATTGGGTAAAACGCCTTATAAAGTGTGGGTTTCTGAGGTTATGCTTCAGCAAACTCAAGTTGTTACTGTGATCCCTTATTTTGAAAAATTTATGAAAAGTTTTCCTGATATTATTGCTTTGGCTAATGCCGAAGAAGATCAGGTACTACACCATTGGACTGGTTTAGGTTACTACGCTCGCGCGCGAAATCTTCATAAAACAGCAAAAATAGTTCGCGACAAATACAACGGACAGTTTCCTCAAACGCTTGAAGAGGTTATTGCTTTGCCGGGCATTGGCCGCTCTACAGCAGGGGCTGTATTGTCATTGTCGCTTGGTCAACATCACCCTATTTTAGATGGTAATGTAAAGCGAGTATTAGCACGCTATTTTATGGTTGAAGGGTGGTATGGTGTAAAAAAAGTAGAAAACCAGCTTTGGCATTTATCGTCGCAATTAACACCTAAAAATAATGTGACAGAATTCAACCAAGCTATGATGGATTTAGGTGCAAGCTTATGTTCACGTAGCCGTTTTGATTGTGAAGCGTGCCCGTTAAATAGTCGCTGTGGTGCGTTTAATGCGAGTAAAGTTAAAGAGTTTCCTCATTCGAAGCCTAAAAAAGCAGTGCCTAAAAAAAGCTGTCATCAGCTAATTATAAAGTGCGACGATAAGGTCCTTATGGAAAAACGCCCTAGCTCTGGTATTTGGGGTGGGTTGTTTGGTTTTTTCGAGTTTACTGAACGCCAACAGCTAGATGACTTTTTAGCTCAACATGGCTTTATATCAGAACTTGAACCATTAGCGGCGTTTACCCATGTATTTTCTCATTTTGAGCTGACGATTAATCCACATATATTAAATCTTAAACAAATCCCGGATGTAATTAACGAACGCCAGCTAGTTTGGTACCCGCTAGATCAATCAGTGGAAGTCGGTTTAGCTGCGCCAACTAAAAAGTTGGTTAAACAAATTGCACCAATAGGTTAAACTGTTGGCATTTAACGCTTAAGAGAAATTAATTATGGCACGTACTGTATTTTGTCAAAAGTTACAAAAAGAAGCCGAAGGCTTAGGTTTTCAACTTTATCCGGGTGAAATTGGTGAAAAGATTTTTAATAACATCTCTAAAGAAGCTTTTGCTCAATGGCAACACAAACAAACGATGCTAATTAACGAAAAGCATTTAAATATGATGGACCCAGAGCATCGTACATTTTTAGAAGAGCAAATGGTTGGCTTTTTGTTTGAAGATAAAGATGTAGAAATTGAAGGCTATAGACCGCCAGAAAAATAAATTGTAAATACAATAAAAAAGGGGCTCTTAGCCCCTTTTTTATTGTTAATTATAAAGTGCTAAAACTCTTCGTTTTCCTGCTCTGCCTTTCTAACTTGCTCTTTTAAAAATTGAGCCGCTTTAGAATATTCAATTTCTAACTGATCACGTAAATCAATTAATTCATCGGTTGTTAGCTCTCCCGCTTTGCATTTATCTTCAAATGCACCAGCTAGTGTTCCTACTGTTTGCGCACCAATAGTTTTAGATATAGATCTAAGTTGATGGCAGCCTTCAATTATTTCTGCCAAGTCGTTGACCATAACACCAGAATTTATAGACTTAATTAAACTTTGACTTTGCTCTAAATACATCTTGAAAAAGCGTAGTTGCTTAGCTTTATCGCCATTTACGTACTTAGAAACTGCATCCATGTCTATGGGCAGCGCCATGCTTTGTTGAGGAATTAACTCTTGTTTAGGTGCTTGCTTATCAAACCAGCGTTTAAGAGTATCTTCTAAGGCATTTAGCTCTATAGGTTTGGTAATAAAGTCGTTAATACCTACGGCTAAACAGCGCTCTTTTTCACCTTTAAGGGCGTTAGCTGTAACTGCCACAATATAGGGTTGAGCGTCTATAGCTTCTAGCAATTCAGCTTCGTTACGAATTTTTTCAACCATGTCGTATCCTGACATTTTTGGCATGTGTAGATCGGTTAAAATAAGTGAATAGTTGTTCTTTCTCCACATATCCAAGCCTTCTTCACCATTGTTTGCAACCTCTACGCCATACCCTAATATATGCAATTGGTCGGTTAAAACTTGCTGGTTTAGAAGGTTGTCTTCAACAAGTAAAATCAATTTATTTGATTCTCTAGCTTGCTCTACATTTAAATAGTTATTAAGTGTTTTGGCTTTTTTAATTTGTTTTGGTTGATGTAAGCCTGCTGCAACTAAAATAGAAAGCATAAAGTTAGATTTACAAAGTGGAGATGCATTGATGTAAAAGATATTTTTATGGTTAATGGCCGCTTCGTCTAATTTACTCAGTACAACAACTTGTTGATTGTAATCTTCTAGTGAATATAACAAGCGCCTTAATAAAGAGTTAATATCATCAATGTTATCAATGCCATCAGCAACCCAAATAGCACCCTCAGTGTTTTGGTGTTGCTCAATTTCTTTTTCTGTGTGTGCGTAAATAACTTTTGCACCCATAAACGATAAATAACGGTACATTATTTTTTCGCGTTGAAGATTGTTACTTACAACAATAATTGGTTTGCCGTCTAAGGCATTTTTATGAGCATATTTTATTTTACCTGAAGTACTAAAAGGCAGTTCAACGGTAAACTCACTGCCAATACCAGCATGGCTATTTACATGAATCGTCCCTAACATTAATTCTGTAAGGCTCTTACAAATAGAAAGCCCTAAGCCGGTGCCACCAAACTCTCTGGTTATCGAGCTCTCAGCTTGAACAAACGGGCTAAATATGTCTCTTAGCTGAGCCTGTGTCATTCCTTTGCCGTTATCGGTTACGCAAAAGCGTAGGGTAAAGTGATCTGCGGTGTTATGCGCAACCTCAACCGAAATTCTTACATGGCCTTGGGTTTTTTCATCGGTGCTTGTGAATTTAATTGCATTGCTGCACAGATTATAAAGTACTTGGCGCACACGTACGCTGTCACCTACTAGATTTATTGGAATATCTGGCGCAATTAATAGCTCTAAGTCGAGTTCGCGTTTTTTAGCAACCGACGACAAAACGCGAGTTACTTCTTCTAGGGTATCGCCAACTGAAAAAGGGGTTGGGTCAATATTAAGCTTACCGGCTTCAATTTTAGAAAAATCTAAAATATCGTCCAAAATACTCAGTAATGAGAATGCTGATTCGCGAATAATAGTACTTAAGCGATGCTGAGCACCATCTAGCTCGGTTTGACGCAGTAAATCAATGGTACCAATAACACCATTCATCGGCGTTCTGATCTCGTGGCTCATAGTAGCTAAAAAGGTGGTTTTAGTTTCGCTAGCTCTTTGTGCTTTTAAGGTTTCTCGTTCGAGTGCAATAGTGCGGTTTTGAACCTCTGATTCTAAGCCATTTTGTAGTTTTTTCAGTTCTTTTTGCACCGACTCGTTATCGCTTAGGGCTGTTTGTACTTGCTTAAGGAGTACATTTATATTTTGTGCAACGACGCCTAAACCAATATCAAGTTGTTCATTAATATTGCTATTATAGTTACCTTGTTCCGTAATAGCTTGAAGCTCTTGTGACAGTGAGTCGGTACTCTTACGCAAACGCCCATTAATATACACATTAAAAAGTAACGCAAAGATAAATAAAGAAATAACAGTTGCGATTGCAATGCCATATGCAATTACTTGAGAGTCTTGCATGCTTAATGGTAGTGGGGCTAACTCCTGCTTAATAATTAGCTCACCAATTGGCTGGTCGTTAAGTAAGAGAATATGATGCAACACACCTGTTTTCTCATTATATTGTGTAATTTTAATAGATTCAGGTGCGGTCTCGCTATTGCTATAAACGAGCTGTGTATCAGAAGTCGCGCTGAAACGATAAAGAGTGTATTCAAACTCATCATCTAAAGAGGATGTTAAGTCGAGTAATTGCTTAACCTTGTCTTGGCCATACATTGTTAGCGCGTCGATCATTGGCTGGTTTAATGTAGATGCAAGTGTTTTAATATTTACCGATTGTTCAGGTTGAACTACTTGTGTTTTATTTTTTACGTAGAACGAGTAACCAAATACGGCAAGTGCGGTAACTGCAATATTAAATATTAAAAAAAGTGGTAATAACCCTTTTACCGGCGAAGAGAATTTACTCTGCATTGAATGTTCCCATTGATGTGTTTTTGCTACTTTAGCCATTAGCATAGGTATCTGAACTAATCGTACCATTTACCAAAAATAATTCACTACGGTTTTAGTCTGATTTAGTTATAATATTTCATATATATAGACTGGTTTGTGGTAAAAATGTACGTTATCAATAAAAAACGTACTGAGTTGCTTGAAAACCGTTCAAACAGTCGTAAAGGATAAAAAAAAAGTTGACTTGTAAGGGCAAAACTCGTTTAATACGCCGCACGCCCAGACAGCTGACTCAGTATAGGTTTTTGGGAATTGCATTAAAAATCTATTAAGATTTTTAATTAGCACTGTTAAAGTGCCTCGATAGCTCAGTTGGTAGAGCAGAGGATTGAAAATCCTCGTGTCCCTGGTTCGATTCCGGGTCGAGGCACCATTTATAAGTTATCAATCTTTAAAATTGATGAAGTGCCTTAGCACACAGTTTAGTGTGCCGACTTAGCTCAGCTGGTAGAGCAACTGACTTGTAATCAGTAGGTCAACCGTTCGACTCGGTTAGTCGGCACCATTTATTTTGATTAAGTGTTTTAAAAACATTTAATTAGCACTGATTAAGTGCCTCGATAGCTCAGTTGGTAGAGCAGAGGATTGAAAATCCTCGTGTCCCTGGTTCGATTCCGGGTCGAGGCACCATTTAAAAAAAGTTATCAATCTTTAAAATTGATAAAGTGCCTTAGCACACAGTTTAGTGTGCCGACTTAGCTCAGCTGGTAGAGCAACTGACTTGTAATCAGTAGGTCAACCGTTCGACTCGGTTAGTCGGCACCATTTATAACGTAACTAGGAAAGAAACTGTAATCAGCAGTCTATTCAAGTTATCCGTCGACTTAGTTAGTCGGCACCATTTATTTTAGTTAAGTGTTTTAATAATATTTAACTAGCACTGTTTAAGTGCCTCGATAGCTCAGTTGGTAGAGCAGAGGATTGAAAATCCTCGTGTCCCTGGTTCGATTCCGGGTCGAGGCACCATTTATACAAAGCCTCGCATATGCGGGGCTTTTTTGTTTCTATTCTAAATTTGGCCCAGCATCAAACTACCTTCCATCTCAAAATATATTTATAATTTTATTCCGCTTTAGCTGGTGTAATGCCAACAGTAAATCCTGCCGTCTTTTCTATATTCACTTTTTAAGAGTTTAAATTACCTTTTTGATTAAAAGTTGGCTTGTTCATTTTTTTGTGATCATTATTTTAACACTTGGCGTATTGAGTGAACTTATAATTTCATCGCAAGCTATGTAATGTTATGTAAAGTCAATTGAGCAAAGTTTGCTAAAGTGATTGAATAACATTCATAAATAGCACTAATCAGGTTTAAATATGATGTGGCAATGTAAGCCATCTTTATTAGTAATAAGCATTATAATGCTAAGCGGTTGTGCGAGTAATTTAAACCCGCAACAACGTGAGCGATCGCCGAGTGCACTACCTACCCAATGGCAGCAAGCTGCCGCTAAATCGGTAATAGCCGTAAACGATACTTGGTTCAATAAGCTAGCTTCACCAACAGTAAAGCAGTTAGTTACGCAAGCACTTAAAAATAATCAACAGCTACGACAAGAGCGTTTCGATGTAGAAATACAAAAACAACAATTAATTATTACTGGTGCTGCATTGTGGCCTAGCTTAGATATTTCATCACGGGTGGGGCGCAGTAAAAACAATCGCCCTGTTAGTTATAATAATTCGAGCTCTGTATCGTTAGAGTTAGGTTATGAAATTGATTTATGGGGTAAGCTTTCAAACGCAAAACGCAGGGACAATCTTAACTACCTTGCTCAGCAAGCTCGTTATGAGCAGGCTAAACAACAGCTTATTGCAGATGTTGTAACTAATTGGTTTAGCCTAATCAGTGCAGAGCAATTACTTGATTTATTTAAACGCAGAGAAACTAATGCTAAACAAAACCTCGAGATTATTGAGTCGGGCTATCGCCAAGGTTTAAATGAAGCGTTAGATGTTTATTTGGCGCGTAACGAATTAAATAATGAACGCTCACGTATAGCAACTCAGCAAGCAAATTTAAGTCAATCTGCTCGTCGTCTTGAGCGCTTGTTGGGCGAGTATCCAAAAGGATTACTGGCAGCTAATAACGATTTACCCGTTATTAATGACGATATTCCTCTTGGTCTCCCTTCTGAGCTTATTACTCGTAAACCCACATTACGTGCTAGTTGGTATCAATTGTTAGCCACAGATGCTTCACTGGCTTATGCTCATAAACAGCGTTTCCCAAGTTTAAACTTAAGTGCAGGCTTAAGTGATAGTACTAGCAGGGTAAGCGACTTATTTTCTCCATCAAGCCTAGCATGGTCTCTGATAGGTAGTATTTCAGCTCCTATTTTTAATGGTGGGCGACTTGCTGCCAACGAAGAAATAGCCAGTTTACAAACGCAAAAGCAAGAGCAAGCTTATCTGCAGTCTTTGTATGATGCATTTAGCGATGTTGAAAATGCTATTTCGCAACAGCAGTCACTCAAAGCGCGCTACCAAAGTACATTACAAGCACAAGAGAATGCGTTAGCCGCCGAACAACTATCGTTTGAACAATATCAAAGTGGCTTAGTTAGCTACACCACAGTACTTGATGCGCAAGCCCGTTCATTTGATGCGCAAAGCTCACTGATTGAAATTAAAAATCAGCTACTAACTAACCGAATTAATTTACATGTTGCCCTTGGTGGCGATTTTGCAAAATCAATATCCGTACAGGATGAACAAGCAATATGAAACTCAATAAA
>NZ_LOFI01000016.1:0-21526 GCF_001469195.1 Pseudoalteromonas sp. 10-33
CTGGTGTTCGGGTTGTCATGCCAATGGCATTGCCCGGTAGCTACGTTCGGAACTGATAAGCGCTGAAAGCATCTAAGCGCGAAGCAGGCCTCGAGATGAGTTCTCACTAGACTTTTAAAGTCTCTGAAGGGCCGTTGAAGACTACAACGTTGATAGGCAAGATGTGGAAGTGGTGTGAGCCATTAAGCTAACTTGTACTAATTACCCGTGAGGCTTAACCATACAACGCCAAACGCGTTTTGTGTGATAGTTTAAGACAGAAGTTAATGACTAAAGTAGATTACTGACAGACTTAAAAAATATTATCAGATATTTTCCAAATTCAGTTAATGCGCAGAAATACGTATTAACAACCAAATTTGCTTGGTGACAATAGCGTTTTGGACCCACCTGACTCCATGCCGAACTCAGTAGTGAAACGAAACAGCGCCGATGATAGTGTAGCATTTGCTATGTGAAAGTAGGACATTACCAGGCTTCAAATAAGCGAAACCCGTTACAGCAATGTGACGGGTTTTTTGCTGTCTGGGGTTTAGTAAATAGCCAAGACCTCATGTCGAACTCAATAGTCAAACAAAACAGCTCGATTCGAAAGAGTCGGGCTTTTTTACGTCTATAGAAAAGTAAAGTTAAGCATTTCTTTCTCTAAAGCGCAGCGTCTCTTAAGCGAAGCGCCTCTTTGTGAATAGTGTTTTGGCTATCCAATACATTGGTCGATAATAGTGCAGCACTTCATTGTGACTCTCCATCGCTGTGGGCATCACAACATTCTGCTGCGTAGCGGACCGACTTCTAATACAAGAAACCCGTTACAGCAATGTGGCGGTTTTTTGTTGTTTGGAGTTTAGTAAATAGCCAAGAGGCCATGCCGAATTCAGTAGTGAAACAAAACAGCTCGAAGGCGAGCCCCGCGGAAGGCCGCCCCGACATTATCAGGCTTCAAAGACAAGAAAGCCCGATTCGAAAGAGTTGGGCTTTTTTACGTCTATAGAAAAGTAATATTCAGCATTTTCGTCTCTAAAGCGCAGCGTCTCCTGAGCGAAGCGCCTCTTTGTGATCATTGTTTAGTTATCTAATAGATTACCCGATGATAGCGCAAAATTAGCTATGCGGCTCTTTAGCGCAAGATGCAACGTCATTGCTATAAGCTGCTTACCTACTCTAAATGGAAGAAAACCCGACTCGAAAGAGTGAGACTTTTATATGTCTGCAGATCTTTAATAGTCTGGCTTGTGGTTGTGGAAGTGTTCTATCTTATGTATTCGGTTATTTATAAAAAGAAACTTAGTCGCTGAGGTAAATATTAGAATCAAAAACGCCAACTCAAGGTTGGCGTTTTAATTATGAGGTTAAAGGTGATTTTTAAGCTTTAGGGCCTGCATTTTTAATGTCGTCAGATACGTCGTATTTCGCAAAGTTTTCTGTAAAGTCAGCAGCCAATTTCGCTGCATATTCATTATACTTAGCCTTATCTTCCCATGTATTTATAGGATTTAGAAGGTTGATATCAACACCTGGAACCGCAACGGGTACGTCTAGGTTCAACGCATCTATATGTTGAGTCTCAACACCGGCCAATTTACCAGACACTATGGCGTCAATTACAGCACGTGTAGTTGGTATATCAAAGCGCTTGCCGATACCGTAAGGGCCGCCAGTCCAGCCAGTATTCACTAGATAAACTTTAGCGCCAAACTCACGAACACGTTTCATAAGAAGCTCTGCGTAAACACCTGCAGGACGCGGGAAGAAAGGTGCGCCAAAACAGGTTGAGAATGTAGATTCTATATCGCTTGTTGAACCGATTTCAGTTGAACCTACTTTTGCAGTATATCCACTTAAGAAGTGATACGCGGCGGCTTCTTCACTTAGTACAGATACAGGAGGTAATACACCACTTACATCGCATGTTAAAAATACAACAGCTTTGGGCTCGCCAGCACGGTTTTCTGCTTTACGCTTTTCAACATGTTCTAACGGATAAGCTGCGCGGCTATTTTGAGTTAAGCTTATATCGTTAAAGTCCGGCACACCTTTATCATCAAGTACCACGTTTTCTAATATAGTACCAAAGCGGATTGCATCCCAAATAACAGGTTCATTCTTTTGTGAAAGGTCGATACATTTTGCGTAACAACCGCCTTCTATATTAAATACGCTCCCAGGTGCCCAACCATGTTCATCATCACCGATTAGGAAGCGAGTTGGGTCAGCTGATAACGTTGTTTTACCAGTACCAGATAAACCGAAGAATAATGCTGTGTCGCCAGCTTCACCAACGTTAGCCGAACAGTGCATTGGTAATACACCTTTAGCTGGTAATAAGAAGTTTTGAACTGAGAACATCGATTTTTTCATTTCACCGGCGTAGCGCATACCCGCAAGCAATACTTTGCGTTGTGCAAAGTTAATAATTACGGTGCCATCGCTGTTAGTACCGTCACGCTCTGGCTCACATACAAACGAAGGTACGTTCATCACTTGCCACTGCGGTAAGTTTGAAGCGTTATAGTTTTTAGGTTCAATAAACATGTTTTTGGCAAAAATATGATGCCATGCAGTTTCTGTTGTAACAACTACAGGTAAATAATGCTCTGGGTCTGCGCCAACTTCTAGGTGAGAGGTGAAGTGGTCATTACTTTGCACATGTGCTTCTACGCGTGCCCACAAAGCATCAAATTTGTCAGCATCAAAAGGACGGTTTACATTGCCCCATTGAATTTCATTTTGTGTTGTCGCTTCTTGTACAATAAAACGATCTCGAGGTGAACGACCAGTTCGTTTTCCTGTAATGGCTACGAAAGCACCATTTGCGGCTAGAGTTCCTTCGCCACGGCGGATCGCATGCTCGACAAGTTCAGCTGCGGTTAAATCGACAAAACGTGTAGCGCTTGTAATCATGTTTATACCTAACTATGTGTGAGAGTTTGAACGGGATAGCTCTGGGTAAATAGTGCCCTTTAGCTGTAATGATAGTAACAGAAGGTTTTGAGATATTCGAGCCTGTAAAGCCCCTAAAAACACATATATTTGCAAAAAAACATGAATAATTTCAATGATACCGGTGTCATTAAATGTCACTTTTTATGACACCGGTATCATCTTTTTATAATATAAAACCGCATATTTTGCGGCTTTATACAGTCGGATTAGCTGAGATGGGGTTTTTAATTAAAAATGCTTTTAATGTCTTGCTCATTAAACGCATATTCTTTTAAGCAGTAATGGCAGTTAATATTAACGCTGCCGTTTTTTGCTACATCATCGAGCAGTTCTTGTTGTCCTACATTAACTAATGCGGTGATCGTTTTATCACGACTACAGCCACATTTAAAAGCTATGCTTTGCGGTTCAAAAACGCGTGGGTTATCTTCATGATACAAACGAGTCAAAATTGTATTTGCATCAAGGTTTAATAACTCTTCATCTTTTATCGTATTACTAAGTGCTTCTAAGTGGGCAAAATCTTCAATCGACTTTTGTTTATCAACAGGCAGTACCTGTAAAAATAAACCACATGCTTTGGCGCTGCCTTCGGTTGTATTAGTCGCAAACCATAAACGAGTTTTTAATTGCTCTGATTGCTCAAAGTAACTTTCAATACATTCGCTAAGCGTGTCGTGTTCCAAAGGAACTATACCTTGGTAGCGTTCACCTTTGTCTGGTGTAATAGTAATAACCATATAGCCATTGCCGATTAGTTCTTTGACGGTACTGCCTGTCACCTCACTTTGTAGACGAGCAATGCCACGCATATTTTGTTTATCGTCACCATTTATTACTGCATATTTAACTGGTCCGTCGCCTTGAAGTTGCACGGCTATCTCGCCTTCAAATTTTAATGTAGCTGTCAGTAAGCAAGTGGCAACTAATAGCTCACCTAGTAATGCTTTTACAGGTGCTGGGTAATTATGGTTGGCAATCATTTCATTGTAGGCACTCTCGATTTGAACGAGTTCGCCACGAACATCTAGTTCGTTGAATAAATAACGGTGAAGTAAATCTTGTTGCATGAGCGGCTATACCTAACTTAATTTCATTTTTAAAAGTTCGCGTCTTTGCTTTTTATCGGGTTTTTTATCCGGATGAGGCGCAAAAAAACTGTTATTTTTACGTGCGATGCTGTTTTCTTCGCGTTTAGCAATACTGGCATCAGATTCTTGGTACAAGGTCTGAGCAATGGGGGCGCTTTGTCGTTTTTCAAGCACTTTGATGATAGTCACCATCTTTTCATCTACACCTTGAGCGAGTTTCACTACCGCACCAACCTCGACTATTTTGCTCGCCTTTGTTCGTTGTCCATTATAATGCACTTTACCACCTTGTACCATTTCCCTTGCTATAGCACGTGTTTTATAAAAGCGGGCTGCCCACAACCATTTATCTAATCGAACTTTTAGATTATCTATGAGGTCAGAGTCTTTATTACTATTGCTTTTTTTACTCATAACGTATTTGTACCTGCAGTAATTTATTATCTAAAATTTACCACGAAATCTATCTAGGATGAAGGTATTACAGTGGGTGTTGCTTTTTTGTTCAAGTAAATAGAAGTTATTCATTCTGTTTACAAAGTTTAATATTAGTGTGCTTGTTGAATGAAAAATGAAAGGGTACTATGGGGACGCGCTTACGCAGTAAATTAAAAAAGAACACTATTTATGGAACAGCAAATTCAACGACTAAAACACATTTTAACTCGATTGCCGCATGCTAAATTAAGTGCATTAGTCACGCTATTAGTTGTTGTTTACCTTGCATTTTTGTTATCCAAACTGGTTTGGCTATTATGGCCTAAACCTCAAATATCTTTACTTACTCCCACTCAGTTTACAGCACAGTCATCGGGAGCAAGTAATAATTCTGCGCAACGTATTGTTGAACAGTTTTTGTTTGGTAAAAAAACGGTAACAAACAGCGCTAATACTGCAAAACAATCACAAGTTATTAATAATGCCCCTGAAACACGTTTAAGTATTAACTTAACAGGCATAGTGGCTGTAAGTAATGATGATAAAGCAGGCGTTGCAATTATTGAATCACAGGGCAAGCAGATTAGTTACCTTGTCGATGAAGTCGTATCTGGGACGCGCGCAAAAGTAGCTCAAATACTTCCTGACCGTGTCATTTTAAGTGTAAATGCTCGTTTTGAAACGCTAATGCTTGATGGACTCGATTTCACCAAAACAGTCTCTATGCCGGTGCTCGCTGCAAAAGATGAGCAAGAAATGGGGCCGCAACGATTAGAAGAAAGTGAAGAACTAATAAATGCGACTGCAGACCCAGAAGTAAAAGAAGCCATTATAGAAACACGTGAAGAATTATTAGAAGAACCCGGTAAGCTTTTTGATTACATACGTGTATCTCAAGCAATGAGTGACGGTGAACTCATTGGTTATCGCTTAAGTCCGGGGAAAGAGCCTGCACTATTTAAGCAAATGGGATTAAAAAATAACGATCTAGCTGTTTCTATTAACGGCTATCAACTAACAGATTTAAAACAGGCCATGTCAGCCATTAATGAGCTGCGCAATAGCACCGATGCTACTATCACTATTGAGCGTGATGGTGAGCAAATAGATGTGCAATTTAGCCTGCAATAACTTAGCTTTGGAGTTTTAACATAATGGTTCAGGTGCTACACCTCACAAAAATTAAAAAAGGGTTAGCTAAGTACGCAGCGCTTTTTTTGGCGGCAAGTATATCTTTGTCTGTTTCTGCAGTTGAATATGCAGCAAATTTTAAGGGTACTGATATCAACGAGTTTATTAATATTGTTGGTAAAAACCTTAATAAAACGGTGATTATAGATCCTAACGTGCGTGGCAAAGTGAATGTACGTAGCTATGAGTTAATGGATGAAGATCTTTACTATCAATTCTTTTTAAATGTATTAGAAGTTTACGGCTATTCAGCTGTTGAAATGGATAATGGCATTATTAAAGTAGAAAAAAGCTCTGATGCTAAAAAGTCGAATGTTCCCCTAATTACCGAAAACAGTTCTGCATCGGGCGATATGATGATTACCCGCGTTGTACGCGTAAAAAATGTAAGCGTGCAAGAGCTCGGACCATTAGTTCGTCAATTTAGCGATCAGAAAGACGGCGGGCACGTTGCTAACTTTAACGCTGCAAACGTAATGATGTTGACTGGTCATGCTGCATCAGTAAACCGCTTAGTAGAAATTATTCGTTCAGTTGACCAAGCAGGTGATAAGCGTGTTGATATTGTAAAGCTTAAATACGCAACGGCTGATGACGTAGTCTCTGTAGTAGAAAATATCTACAAAGACAGCGGTAAAGGGAGTGTCCCTGAATTTTTGATTCCTAAAGTCGTAGCCGACGGCCGTACCAACAGTGTAATTGTAAGTGGTGAAGGGCAAGCCCGCACACGTGCAATTGAGTTAATTAAGCGCCTTGATGGTGAGCTTGAAAGCCAAGGTAACACTAAAGTATTTTATTTAAATTACGCCAAATCGGAAGACTTAGTTAAGGTACTTCAGGGTGTAAGTAAAACGTTAACCGAGGAAGCTCAAGGTAGCGCAACTAAAACGCGTTCGCGTAGTAACAACGAAACCAGCATTGAGGCACACCCAGAGTCTAATTCATTAATCATCACAGCACAGCCCGATACTATGCGTTCATTAGAGTCAGTTATTGAACGATTAGATATTCGTCGTGCACAAGTATTAGTTGAAGCAATTATTATTGAAGTAATGGAAGGCGATGGCGTTAACTTAGGCTTGCAATGGATTTCAGAGCAAGGCGGCATGCTTCAATTTAATAATGGCACAACGGTACCTGTTGGGTCGTTAGCTGTTGCAGCAGAGCAAGCTGCAGATCAAACAGTCACTAAAACAATTATAGGTACAGAGTCAGGCACGGTTACACCTTACACAGAAACAACGGAAGGTGACTACGGTCCGCTTGCATCATTACTTAGTGGTATTAATGGCTTAGCACTGGGCGTTGTAAAAAATGACTGGGGCGCAATTATTCAGGCAGTAGCAACTGATACCAATTCAAACATTTTGGCCACACCGTCGATTACAACCATGGATAACGAAGAGGCCTCTATTTTAGTGGGTCAAGAAGTGCCTATTATTACCGGATCTCAAACGGGCACTAATAATAGCAATCCATTTCAAACGGTTGAGCGTCAAGAAGTGGGTATTAAACTTATTGTAACGCCACAAATCAACGATGGCTCAGCGGTACAGCTTACCATTGAGCAAGAAGTATCAAGCGTAAGCGGTGCAACCGCGGTTGATATTTCAGTAAATAAACGAGCTATTAAAACAACGGTTATTGCTGATGATGGTGGCATGGTTGTTTTAGGTGGTTTAATCGATGAAGACGTTCAAGAAAGTGTGTCTAAAGTTCCATTATTAGGAGATATTCCTGTATTAGGGCACTTATTTAGATCAACAAACACAACTCGTCGTAAGCGTAACTTAATCGTGTTTATCCGCCCTACGATCATCCGTGATGGGGTGAGCATGAATAAGTTAAGTTTTAACAAATATAACTTTATCCGTGGTGAACAGACTAAGCAGCAGGAAGATGGTATTGATTTAATGCCAATGACCGATACTCCTGTATTGCCTGAGTGGAATGATGAGTTGGTACTTCCGCCAACTTATGAAGAGCATTTACGTAAACAAAATGCACAAGAGCGTAAAGATGACTAATGCGATACAAGAGATAAACCAAGACGTGGTTCATCCTAATACGCATAGTACAGATGAACTATTAGCTGATGATGCACTCGTTGAGTTGCCAGCAAAACGTTTACCGTTTTCGTACGCACGACGTGCGGGTGTTTTACTCAGTAAATACCAAGAGCAAACGACGGTTTACTACCGCGGTGACCTTGATTTAGATGTATTGTTAGAAGTTCGCCGAATTGCAGGTCATGGTTTTAAATTAGAGCCACTTGATGATGATAAATTTGAACTTTTACTTGAGTCATCTTACCAACGCGATAGCTCTGAAACGCAGCAAATGATGGAAGATATTGGCAATGAAGTTGATCTGTTTTCTTTAGCTGATGAACTCCCGCAAACTGAAGATTTATTAGCTGGCGATGATGATGCGCCTATTATTAAACTCATTAATGCCATGCTTAGCGAGGCAATAAAAGAGGGCGCGTCAGATATTCATATTGAAACGTTCGAGCAAGAGCTTGTTATTCGTTTTAGGGTTGATGGCGTTTTAAAAGAAGTATTAAAACCAAACCGTAAACTGGCTTCATTGCTTGTTTCACGTATTAAGGTAATGGCAAAACTCGATATAGCTGAAAAACGTATTCCGCAAGATGGCCGTATTAGCCTGCGTATTGCAGGGCGCGCAGTAGACGTGCGTGTATCAACTATGCCATCAAGCTTTGGTGAGCGAGTAGTATTGCGTTTACTTGATAAAAACAATGCCCGCCTAAACCTAGAAGATTTAGGTATGACACCAAAAAACCGAGAGTTGTTTGCTGACCTAATTAGCAAGCCACACGGTATTATTTTGGTAACAGGGCCAACGGGTTCTGGTAAAAGTACCACGCTATATGCGGGCATGAGCCAAATAAACTCGCGCGATCGTAATATCCTGACAGTTGAAGATCCTATTGAATATGAGATCCCAGGCATTGGTCAAACGCAAGTAAATACAAAAGTAGATATGACATTCGCAAGAGGGTTACGTGCTATTCTGCGTCAAGATCCCGATGTGGTAATGGTGGGGGAAATACGTGACCTTGAAACTGCCCAAATAGGTGTTCAAGCATCGCTTACTGGCCACTTAGTTATGTCTACATTGCATACAAATACAGCCTCAGGTGCCATTACTCGAATGGAAGATATGGGTGTTGAACCGTTTTTGCTTTCTTCATCGCTATTAGGGGTTTTATCTCAGCGCTTAGTGCGTACGTTGTGCAATAGCTGTAAAGAAGGGCATGTTGCAGACGAACGTGAATGTCAGCTTTTAGGTGTACCATTTGAGAGTAAGCCAACAATTTACCGTGCGGTAGGCTGTGAAGAATGTAACTTTAATGGTTATAAAGGCCGTACTGGTATACACGAGTTACTTGTTGTAGATGAAACAATTCGAGAAATGATCCACAACGGTAAAGGCGAGCAAAGCGTAGAGAAATACATTCGTAAACACAGTCCAAGTATTCGTCAAGATGGCTGCAGCCGTGTGCTTGCAGGTAAAACCACGCTTGAAGAAGTGCTGCGTGTTACCCGTGAGGAAGGCTAATAATGGCTGCGTTTGAATATCGCGCATTAGATGGTCGCGGCAAAGAAAAAAAAGGCATTTTAGAAGCTGATACAGCCAAACAAGTTCGTCAGCTTCTCCGTGATAAAAGCTTAACGCCTTTAGAGGTTATACCTGCGGCTCAAAGCGATAAACAGGTAAAGGGTGAGAAAGCGCCTTTATTTGGTAGCCTTTTTAAACCAAGTATTTCTACATCTGAGCTTGCGCTTATCACACGCCAGTTAGCAACGTTAATTCAGTCAGCATTACCAGTTGAAGGCGCGGTTATGGCAGTGGCTGAGCAGTGTGAAAAACCACGTTTAAAACGTATGTTAATGTCGGTTCGTTCAAAAGTTGTCGAGGGTTATACCCTTGCAGATGGTATGAGTGAGTTTCCTCATGTGTTTGACGACTTATATCGTTCAATGGTGGCTGCGGGGGAAAAATCAGGACATCTTGATCAAGTGCTTAATCGCTTAGCCGATTACACCGAGCAGCGTCAGCATATGCGTAGTCAAATAACGCAGGCTATGGTTTACCCAACTATTTTAGTTATTTTTGCCATTGGTATAGTGTCGGTATTATTAGGTACTGTGGTTCCTAAAATACTAAAAACCTTTGAAAAAACTAAACAAGTATTACCTTGGACCACCGAGTGGGTAATGGCTGGGAGCCATTTTGTGCAAAATTATTGGTTTATTAACTTATTAGCCATCACCGGCATTGCGGTTGGTATTAAGTACGCGTTAAAAAAACCACAAGTGCGATTTTGGTGGGACGACCGCGTGCTGCACATGCCGGGGATTGGTAAGGTGGCTCGCGGTATCAATACTGCTCGCTTTGCTCGTACGTTAAGTATTTTATCTTCAAGCTCTGTGCCATTACTCGAAGGAATGCGCATTTCTGGCGATGTACTTGTTAACGAAAAAATTAAAAAGTCGGTAGCCGATGCAGCTGATAGAGTAAGTGAAGGGGCTAGCCTTAGAGCCGCTTTGCAGCAAACTAAATTGTTCCCGCCGATGATGCTACACATGATTGCCAGTGGTGAAAAATCAGGTGAGCTAGAGCAGATGCTAGAGCGTGCAGCGAATAACCAGGACCGTGAATTTGAAAGCATGGTTAACGTATCGCTTAAGTTATTAGAGCCTGCAATGATTGCATCTATGGCTGTTATCGTTTTATTTATTGTGATGGCCATTTTGCAACCTATCATGGCAATGAACAAAGCGGTTGGGCTCTAAATTTAAATAGTTTTTATATATTAATGGTTTTACCTAAACCATTTTTGTTTAGTGTTTTTAGAATAATGAGGTAATTACGTGAACAAACAATCAGGTTTTTCTTTACTAGAAGTAATGGTGGTACTGGTTATCATCGGGATGATTATGTCTATTGTTGCGCCAAATATCATGGGCCAACAAGAAGAGGCTGCTATTGATAAAGCGCATTTAGATATTCAGCAGCTTGAAGATGCGATGAGCTTATACAAGCTCAAAAATAAAAGTTACCCAAGCACAGAGCAAGGCCTAGAAGCGTTAGTGACTAAAACGTCTATAGAGCCTGTTCCTAAGCGTTTTCCAGATGGCGGCTTTATCAGCGAATTACCAGAAGATCCATGGGGTAATACGTACTTACTAATAAGCCCAGGTGAAATTGGTAAATTTGATATTTTCTCTATGGGGCCAGATGGCGAAGTCGGTACTGATGACGACATTGGTAACTGGGATGAAGAAAAGCAATAATGCGTCAGTCTACTGAGCTTACCCTAAATGTACTTTTTGAAGACTTACTATGAACGTAGGTCTTCAATCAATACATAAAAAAAAGGGCTTTAGCTTAATCGAGATTTTAGTTGTATTAGTGGTTATCGCTTTTGCAACAAAAATGGTGGTATACAGCTTAGACGGCGGCGCCGAAGATGAGTTAGATACTCAAGCGCTTAGGTTGCATACCACCATTAATATGGCGTCAGAATTTGCAATTTTGAATCAGGTAGAACTTGGTTTATTGGTTGAAAAAAATACGTTAGAGTACTTAGTGTTTGATGGTGAAAAATGGGTCACTTTTGACAGAGAAGAGTTATTTAAACCCATAGAGTTAGAACCACGATTAAAGCTCACCCTTAACTTAGAGGATCTCGCATGGGCTCAAGATAACCTTCTTGAACAGTCTAATTGGCGAGAGCTTATGAGTGGTGGTGAAGAAGATAGCCTACTCGAGCTTAAAAAACTCAAAATACCTCAAGTACTTATTTTATCGTCGGGTGAGGTAAGCGCATTTCAGCTAATACTTGAGTTAAAAGAGCAAAGTGACCCTGTTTATTTTATTGAGGGTGAATTTACAGCACCAGTGAAGTTACGAAGAGAGCCAGAGTAATGATTTTTAATAAAGGCTTTACCTTACTGGAAGTGCTTGTTGCTTTGAGCATTTGTGCAATGGCAGGTATTGCTGCAATGCAAGCGACCGGCGAGCATATTCATCACCTAACAACAATTGAAGAGCAAACATATGCTTCTTGGGTTGCCGAAAATGTCATTATTGAACAGCGTGTTAAAGGCGAGCAATGGCAAGGAAAAAATAATTTGCGTGGTAGTGAAATAATGGGGGGTGTTGAATGGTTTTGGCAACAAGAGGTTATTCCTACCGCCGATAAAAGTTTTGTTAAATTAACAATAAATGTATTTATCGATGAAAAATACGAACAATCAGTCTATGAGCTATCAACGTATTTAAATAAGGGTAAAAAGTAAGTGAAACAGCGCGGATTTACATTACTTGAAGTAATGGTTGCTCTGGGGATTTTAGCTTTTGTTGTTATTTCTACACACCAAATATTAGATAGCACAACCAAGGCAAAAGACGCATCGGACGAAAAAATAGCGGAGCTGAATGGTTTGCAAACAACGTTTAGGCTTATGGATCAAGATTTTAGCCAAATGACTAAACGTGCGGTAAGAAACGAGTCTGGTGACGTACAAGAATACTATTTATTAGCGGGGCGTTATGTGCTTGAAAGTCAATATGACGGCATTGCATTTGTAAGAGACGGTTGGATAAACCCAATAAATTTACTGCCTCGGTCTGAGTTACAGGCTGTTGGGTACAGAGTGATGGATGATAAACTTGAGCGTGTATATCGTGTGTACGTTGACCAGCTTGATAATATGGAGCCACGCGTACAGCAAGTGTTAGAAAACGTCGAAGAACTTAAGTTTGAATTTTTAGACAGTGACAATAAATGGCAAGAACAATGGGAAGTAAAAGCGTTGCCAAAAGCCGTTGCGGTTACCTTACAGCAAATAGAGGCTGAACCTATTCGTCGTGTATTTTTAGTTCCTGGCCAGGGAAGTAAAAGTAATGGGTAACCAGTCATCGCGCGGTGCAGCACTCGTTATTGTATTATTTATTGTTGCATTGGCTGCTATTTTAGCCGTAGAAATGAGTGCTAATTTAATGGTGCAGGTGCAAAAAAGTACTAATTTACAAGGGCACCAACAAGCAAAATGGTATGCTTATGGCGCTGAAGAATTGGCGATTAAAGGGCTTATTCAAAGCAAGAAAGATGATCCAGATAAAACAACGCTTGACCAAGTATGGGCAACACAAGGTAATGCAGCATACCCAGTTGATAACGGCACATTAAGTGGTTCAATTACTGATTTGCAGTCATGCTTAAATTTAAATGCACTGGCGGTTGAACCCGATACAAATAGCGCTGATAAAACAAACCCTGCACACAAAGCGCTGTTTGCCTTGCTCGAAAATATAGAAGATTTACCTGCGGATGAATCAGAAGAGGCAATGGCCGACAGCGTATTCGATTGGCTTGATGAAAATAGCATTACCTATCGTTCAGGTGCTGAAGAAGGAGAGTATTTATCTCGCAAGTTTCCATATATGACTGCAAATAGTTTATTTGCATCACCATCGGAGCTTCGCTTGGTAAAGGGCTTTAACCCACTAGTAATGGAAAAAGTACTGCCTTATATATGTGTTATTCCTGGTAGCACTCAGCTTTTAATTAATATTAATACAATTGCACCAGAACAGGCTTTATTACTAAGCGCGCTGATGGATAATTTAAGTTTGTCGGCTGCAGAGGCTGTCATTGCCGCAAGACCACAAACAGGTTTTGATTCTTTAGAAGAGTTTTTTGAACAAGTACAGCAACAAGGCGGTACAAACACTGAGTCAGTAAAAGACTTATTTAGTATTAAAAGTGAATATTTTAAATTACAAACGCAGGCAAACTTTGTAGAACTGCGTTTTTCGATGACCACATTACTGCACGCCAAAGATGGCGACGTAACGATACTGGCGCGAAAATTTGGAGGCGTACAGTGACAGAAATATTGTTGATCCGTACGGGTCAAACCCAACAAGAACGATTAAATTGGCTTGTATATTCACCACAAGAACAAGAAATAATAGCCAGTGGTGAGCTACCAAGTGCAAGCAATTTAAATGAATTAAGTGAAAAAGCAGCCAACAGAGAAGTGGTTGTTTTATTGCCAAGCGATCAGGTGCAATTAAAAACGGTAACACTACCAACAAAGTGGAATCGTAAGCTAGAGCAAGCACTCCCTTACATGCTTGAAGAAGATATAGCCTGCGACGTAGACGATTTGTATATAGCCATAGGCGAAGCAACCATGGTTGGCGAGCAACATGCTATCCAGGTTGCGATGACCGACCGCGACTGGTTTGAGCAATGGCTCGCTTTATTTGTAGAACATGGACTGCCTGTTTATAAAATATTGCCGGATGCATTGCTGTTACCACCTGTAGGTGAGGGAGAGGCAAGTGCCATAGAGCTCAATCAGCAGTGGTTGTTTAAGCAAGGGGCGTGGCATATTAGTGCGGTTGAATCGAGCTGGCTATCAGGCTATTTAACTGCGTTAGGTAACCCTGAAATCAAGCATTTTAGTCCTGCCGAAGACTTCCCAGAGGGAACTAATTTACAAGCACAAACAAGTCAGTATGACCTCCCGTTAGCTTTATTTGCTAAGCAATTAAATAGCGTCAAATTTAATCTTCGCCAAGGTATTTACCAACTTAAAAAGAAGAGTGCACTTTGGTGGGGTTACTGGAAAGGCGCGGCTATATTTACAGCTGTTGCACTGGGTTCTACGTTAGTTATAAAGGCAATTGAGTTACAACAACTTAATTCTCAAGTCGATTTAGCAAAAAACCAAGTGATTGAGCGATATCAAGCGGCATTCCCCGGTTCTAAAGTGCATCCTAATTTGATAAAAAATCAGATTAAAGGCGCGTTAGACAGGATAGAAGGTTCTGATGAATCTGGCTTTTTAGAGCTTACTACTAATTTAGTTGATGTATTTTCGCAGGTGAATGAGTTCATACCAGAGACCTTACGTTACGATAAACGCAGAAATGAGTTACGTATTCGCGCACGTGCTAAAGATTTTCAAACCTTTGGTAAAGTAAAAACCATACTCGAACAGCAAGGTTTAACGGTAGAGCAAGGCTCTTTAAATAATGACGGTGATTTTGTGGTCGGTGAAATTAAACTGCGAGGTGCTGCATGAAAACACAAGCGATAAAATACTGGCGTTCTTTAAAAGAACAAGAGCAGCAACTTATTATGGTTGCGGGTGGTATCTTTGTTATTTTTGTTCTTGTGATGGGGATATTTAGGCCATTAAATAATGCCATAACAAAAGCAGAGCAATCGCAAATTAAGCAACAGGCTTTACTTGTGTGGGTTGACGAAAGCATAGTAAAGCTAAAAGCGGCAGGGAACACTCGTGTTGCGAGTAATCAAAATTTAAGTCAAGTGGTTAATTCTACCCGTAGCCGTTATCAAATCAACATCAGTAAAATGCAGCCTAGTGATGGTTCACTGCGATTAACGCTCGACTCAGTAGAGTTTAATAAACTAGTAGAGTGGCTCGATGAATTAGTTAATCAACATGGTTTAAAAATCGAAAATTTAGATTTAAGCCGCGACGATAAATCAGGTTATGTGCGAGTAAGCCGTTTGGTATTAGAGAATTAATAAATGAAAAGAATAATTACATTATCGGCTGTTTTTTTAATTAGTTTTATTGTGTTTTGTATCATTAAATTACCCGCTGCTATCGCGCTTGATTTAGCAAAACCATATCTTCCTAAGCAGTTGGAAGTAGGGCCTGCTGTTGGCACTGTATGGCAAGGCCAATTAATGCAAGTTCGTTTTGATGGCGAACAGTTAAATAATGTGCGCTGGGATATTGCTGGCTGGGCATTATTTACTGGCAATTTAAATACTAATATAAAGTTTGGAAATGCTCGCGAACGTACTGATATATCGGGGTATGCACATGTCAGCTATGGATTGTTTAATCACACCGTAAAAGTAACGAATGGCCTAGTACGCTCAACGGTAGAGCGAGCAATGCAACGAGTTCAGTTACCTTTGCCTGTTACGGCAAAAGGGCGTGTAATACTGGAACTTGATGAATACACCTCAGGTGCTCCTTACTGTGAGTCATTAAAGGGTGAAATAGCGAGTCCTAATATCGATGTGCAAGGTTTAAATGGTTGGTTTAATATAGGGCCTCTGGCCGGCAATTTAAGTTGTAAGTCGGGTGATGTGGCAATATTAATCGACCCTGATAACACCCTTGGGCTTGAAGCCGATGCCACTCTCAAAGCTAACTTTGACTTTAGCGTGGCAGGGTATGTAAAACCAGATGCTAGCTTACCAAAAGATGTTCACGATGCGGTTAAGTTTTTAGGCCGACCAGATAGCCAAGGTCGTTACCCGCTCAATTTTTAATGTTTTGATATAAAGAGTTTTAATGCAACTACCGCAATTTACTGAGCTGCATGCTAAGCAGCTCAGCACATTTTTAAAAACACAACCTCACGCCATGACCCTTGAACAAAGCCAAGGTTATTTGTTTGGTGTTATATGTTCACCCGACCCTCTTGATGTACACGAATGGGTTGATGTGATACTCAATAATTCTGCAGACGAATTAGATGAAGAAACACTGTTTTTATTTATGGCGCTTTACCATCAAATAAGTGAGCAAGTGTTTGAAGTAGGATATAAACTGCCATCACAGTACGACAATGCATTTTGCTCGCAGTGGAGCCAAGGCTTTTTAACAGCAAGTAATGCTTACACGCAAAAGCTGTTAACATCACCGCAGTTAGATGCACAGTACAAAGAGGCCTTAGAAACCGCACAAGCAACCCTCAGCTTTTTTGCATTAGATCCACAGCTTATCGCGCAAATCGCATCGCAAAATTCAATGAACACAATGCAGTTGTGTGAGCAACAATATGACCTTATGGGAGATTTTGCACTTGGTTTTGCAGAGCTTGTAGAAATAGTAGCACTTAATAGTGGTTTGTATAACGATGAAGGCTGGGACGAGTAGTTAGCGTTAAACGTTTTAATATTGGCGCTTTAGTTATTAGTTAAGCGCCAAGTTCTAAAATAATATCTGTGCAGCCTTGCTTGCACTTTACTGCGCCTTTACCCACTTCGCTGGTAGCTAAATCGAGTGTGAGCACCGAATTACACTTTTCGCATTTTAGTGTTTTACCTTGCGCTAACTGTTTCAGCATATTACGTTGCTTGTGAAACGAATCACTGGTTTTTTTGTTTAAGTTAGAAAAGTCCATTATTTAGCCCGCTTTTGTTCGAGTGATTCAGACACTATTTTACACACTGTGTTTAAGCGGTCAGCGTAGAAGTAAAGATTTAAGTCGCGTTCGCGACAGTAGCGTAAATTAAATAGCTGAACCGCGTCATCAGTGGTAAACGTTTTTTCTACATACTCTTTTTCAGAGCCTGAGAGTGTGAGCTCATTACTAATTCTGTTTTTTGCTAAATTAGCAGCAGGGCTTCTATTTACTTTACTTGCATCACTTAAAAAGCCAATACCTTCGCCTAATAGCTCTTCGCGTGGTTCTTTTACAAGTGGATGATCAATGGTAAAAAACGCAAGGATCACAATGATCAATATAATAAACTTCTTCATGGATACGTAAACCTTGATCTAAATAGGGTTGAATAATCAAGCAGTGTAATAAACTACCCTTTAAAAGCAAGTAACTGAGATGAATAAATTAGTAGCAATCAATACCAGTAATTTTAGCCAATATTGGTATAATAACTACCAGAAGTTAGATATTTCTGAAATATCTGAAAGTATTTAATTTATGATTCATTAAACTAGTCTTACTTAGCAAGTTACTTGCTACACTATGAGTATAGAGCATTTGATTAGTGCTCAGCTTTTATTTTCCAAGCGGTGTTGAGGAACTTCGATGGACAAACAGATTAAAGTAAAAAACATTCCTGTTGAGGTAAAAATTCAAAAGCCGGATTTAAGCCGTCAAGATGATAGATTTAACCCCCGTAACCGCATTTATGTTAGAGCTGTAAAAGGTCTTCACCAATTATTAAGACAACGTATTGGTTTTTTAGGCATGCTCGCATTTATGGTTTTGCCATGGATAAACTTTAACGGCCAGCAAGCCGTGCTATTTGATTTAATAGCACAAAAATACAATATTTTTGGTCTAACTTTATGGCCTCAAGACTTCACCATACTTGCGTTTATATTCATGCTGGCGGCTTTTGCGCTGTTTTTGGTAACTACATTTTATGGACGAGTCTGGTGCGGATATACCTGCCCCCAAACTGTATGGACCTTCATTTTTATTTGGTTTGAAGAAAAACTTGAAGGCACAGCAAATCAACGTAAAAAGCTCGATCAACGCCCTATGGACTTTGACAAGTTCTGGCGAAAAACGGCTAAGCATTCTAGCTGGGTGTTGTTTTCTTTATATACCTCTATTTCGTTTGTTGGTTACTTTACACCGATAAGAGAGCTACTCCCTGATTTTATAACCTTTAATGTTGGCGGTTATGCACTAGTAAGTATTTTAGTGTTTGCTGTGTGCACTTATGGTAACGCCGGCTGGATGCGCGAAATTATGTGTTTGCATATTTGCCCTTACTCGCGTTTTCAGTCGGCAATGTTTGACAAAGATACCTACACAGTAACCTATGATGAAAACCGAGGTGAAAGCCGTGGTCCTCGCTCACGCAAGGTCGCCCATGAAGATTTAGAAATTGGCGACTGTATTGACTGTAACTTATGTGTACAAGTGTGTCCTACAGGTATTGATATAAGAAATGGCTTACAAGCTGAGTGCATTAATTGTGGTGCGTGTATTGATGCGTGTGACGACGTAATGGATAAAATGGAGTATCCGCGCGGTTTAATTTCATATACCACAGAACGTAACCTTGAAACGCCAGAAAATAAAACCAACCCTTTACGAGCTAAAATTATTGGTTATACGGTCATATTGGTGCTACTTACTGGCGCACTTGTTACAAATATTGCACTGCGTAAACCCATGGACTTTGATATTATCCGTGACCGAAATCAGCTATATCGTGTCGACTTTAATGGTTTGGTTGAAAACACATATACCTTAAAGATAATCAATAAGGCGCAGTATGAACAAACCTTTAATATTAAAGTTATAGGGCTAGAAAACTTTAAATACATAGGTAAGCAGGTATTCACGGTTCAAGCAGGGCAATCTCACAATGAACCTTTGTCACTCGTTATGGATCCTTATGATTTAAAATTGCCTATAACAGAGTTTAATTTTGTGCTGTCACCAGTTAACGAACCGGATGAAACGATATCGCAATCGAGTAATTTTTTTAGAGCGCGATAAGTCGCACTTTCTAATTCGGTGCATATAGCCAATAACAAAAGCGGGTTTTACCCGCTTTTAATTTATATAAGAAGAGTATGAGCAAATTTAGCTTTATAGATTTAACCCCAGATTTAATACTCGATGCGATAGAAACCATAGGCATTTATCCTGAGTCTGGGTTATTAGCGCTTAACAGTTATGAAAATAGAGTTTATCAATTCAAGGCCGAAGATGGTCTTCGTTACGTCGTAAAGTTTTATCGTCCCGAGCGCTGGAGTAAAGCACAAATTCAAGAAGAGCATGACTTTGCTTTTGAATTGGCTGACGCTGAAGTACCCGTTGTAGCGCCTGTTTTACATAACGGACAAAGCTTGTTTGAACACCAGGGTTATATGTTTGTGGTTTTTCCAAGTGTGGGTGGGCGATTATTTGAAGTAGATAATTTAGATCAGCTTGATGTTATGGGACGTTTGATTGGTCGAATGCACCAAGTAGCTAAAACAAAACCATTTACTTACAGACCAACAATAAGCTGTGGTGAGTATTTACATACAGCTAAAGTTCATCTTCAAAAAAGTAACTTAGTGCCAATGGGATTAAGCACTGCTTTTTATACTATTTTAGATTTGGTAATTGAGCAGACACAAAAGCAGTATCAAGATACAAATAATATTCGCTTACATGGAGATTGCCACGCAGGCAATATATTATGGGCCGGCGATGCGTTAATGTTCGTGGATTTAGACGATAGTCGCCAGGGACCTGCGATTCAAGATTTATGGATGATGCTAAGTGGCGACAGGCCAACGCAACTGTTACAGTTAGACACCTTAGTTGGGGCGTATGAAGAATTCTGTGATTTTGACCACGCTCAACTCAAATTAATTGAACCGCTGCGAGCAATGCGTATTATTCATTATATGGGATGGGTGGCAAAAAGGTGGAGCGATCCTGCTTTCGTGCGGAACTTTTCATGGTTTGCTGATGACAAATACTGGGAGCAACAAATTTTAGCGCTTAAAGAACAACTTGCAGCTCTGCAAGAACCGCCGTTAAAATTATTGCCGTAATTTATTATTTAATGACAAGTACAACGAGATACTAATGCTTAAAAAATTAAAACTGAGCCTACTTCTTTTATGTTTACCATTTGCAGCCTTTGCTGCACAGTTTGAGGCTAATAACCAATACACTATTATTAAAACTGAAAAAAGCACAACACCCCAAGTCACAGAGTTCTTTTCATTTTATTGTCCGCACTGTTTTAAATTTGAACCAGTGGCTAAAGCAATTGAAAAAAAACTGCCGGAAGGTACTGAGTTTGTTAAAAGCCACGTTAACTTTTTAGGTGGTGTATCTCCACAAGCACAAAGTAACTTAAGCTTTGCTTACTTAATTGCCAAACAACAAGGTCAAGCACAAAATATAGCTGACCAAATTTTTAGAAGCATCCATATTCAAGGTGTGCCTTTAACAGAAGTTAAAGATCTTAAAAAGCTGTTGGAAGTTAACGGGATAGATAGCGACACTTTTGACCAAGCTATTGCAAGCATGCCAATTATTGCCGCAGAACAAGCAATGCAAGACAAACAAAATAAATATTCAAAATTAGGTGCATTAACTGGCGTACCTACTTTTATCGTTAACGATAAATACAAAATCAACATTAACACCATAAAAAACCAACAAGAACTTGATGAGTTAATTGCGTTTTTATTAGCATTATAAATTTTGGAGTATAAGTATGATTAAACTACTTAAAGCAGGGTTACTTGCATTAGTATTACCAATGGCAGCAACGAGCTTTGCGGCGACCTATGAAGAAGGCGTTCATTACGATGTTATTTCTGAACGCGCTACTAAAAAGCCAGAAGTAAAAGAGTTTTTCTCTTTTTACTGCCCGGCGTGTAATAACTACGAGTCATTGATCAGCGAATTTAAGCCTAAACTTGATAAAAATGTTAAGTTTAAAAAGAGTCACGTTGACTTTGTGGGTGTTCGTAACCCAGAAAACCAACAAATGATGAGCCAAGCATTAGCCACTGCAGAAGTACTTCCGCAAAAAGAAAAAATTATCGCAGCTATTTTTAATCATATTCACACAAAACGCGCTAAATTTAACGAATTAGCTGACGTGAAAGATGTGTTCGTTGCGCAAGGTGTTGATGGCGATAAATTTGATAAGCTATTTAAAAGCTTTTCGGTTCGTACATTAAGCTCTAAGATGAAACGCGACCAAGAGTACTTTAAAGAAAAAGGCGCTCTTCGTGGTGTACCCACATTTATCGTAAACGGTAAGTATAAATTAAACTTAGGCCGTGAATCAGGTGTTACAGCACCTGAAGATATCAGTAAATTAATTAATTACTTAGCTAACAAGTAAGTTTAGCTAAAATAAAAAAAGCTCCTTAAGGAGCTTTTTTGCTTTATAAGGATGTAGCAATGAAAAAAATATTAGTATCGAGTTGCTTGCTAGGGCAGCCTGTTCGTTATGATGGGAAAGGACAAACATTACAGCATCCACAATTACGAGTATGGCAAAGTAATAAGAAAATAATATCCTTTTGTCCTGAAGTGGCTGG
>NZ_LOFI01000016.1:29466-33958 GCF_001469195.1 Pseudoalteromonas sp. 10-33
GGGCTATCTACTCCTAGAGCTCCTGCTGAAATAATACAGGGGAAAGTAATTACTAATTCAGGAGAAGATGTAACAGAGCAATTTCAAACTGGGGCTAATATAGCGCTAGAACTTTGTAAAAAAAATAAAGTTCGTTTTGCTTTACTTAAAGAATCGAGCCCTTCTTGCGGACGAAATACAATATATGATGGAAAGCATCGCGGAATAAAAATCGAAGGTCTAGGTTTAACTGCAGCATTATTAATAAAGAATGGAGTTCAAGTATTTAGTGAAGAGCAAATACCAGCACTTATAAAAGCACTGGCACTTTAATTTTGGTTGGTTATTTACGCTGTAAGAAAACACCCGACTCTATGTGATGGGTATAAGGGAACTGATCAAATATCGCAAAGCGCTTGACGTTATGAGTACGCGTTAAATGATCTAGATCGCGTTCCAGTGTGTCAGGGTTGCACGATATGTAAATAATATTTTCGTAGTTAGCCACTAAATCACAGGTCAATTCATCCATACCAGCGCGTGGCGGGTCGACTAAGATGGTTTGGCAATTGTAACTTTTTAAATCAATGCCATCTAGACGAGAAAAAGTACGTTCTCCATTCATCGCTTGAGTAAACTCTTCGCTCGACATACGTATAATATCGAGATTATCTACATTGTTCTTCTCGATATTGTATTGAGCAGAGTAAACAGATGACTTAGATATCTCAGTTGCTAGTACTTTATTAAAAGAGCCAGCTAGTGCAATAGAAAAGTTACCATTACCGCAGTAAAGCTCTAGTAAATCATTTTTAAGTGGTTTACATAAATCTTGTGCCCACTCAAGCATGCTTATATTTACTTTCGCATTAGGTTGCGTAAAGCTATTCTCTACTTGTTGGTAAACGAGTTCTTGGCCATTTACAGTTAATCGCTCTGTTACAAAGTCATCACCTAGCATTTCTTTTTGCTTACGTGCTCGGCCAATAAAGTCTATCTTATATTTTTCACTCAGCTTTGCCTTAAGCGCTTTAATTTCACGTAGCCAGTCATCATCAAGCGGCTTGTGGTAAAGCAAGCTCACTAAAATTTCACCGCTGAGTGTAGACAGGTAATCTATTTGAAAAAGCTTTCGGCGTAAAACCTCACATGGCTTAAGGTTTTCAATCATTACTTGCATTATTTCACCAACAAGCGGTGCTGCAGGGTCAAACGTATCCACGCGTATTTTTTCTTTAGTTTGCTGATCAAACATTATATGAAACAGATCGTCTCCATCATGCCATACCCTAAACTCGGCACGTTGGCGGTAGTTAATTGGCTCCGAGCTAAACACTTCTAGCTGCTCCACACCAAAACGTTGAAACTGTGAAGTTATACGCTGTTCTTTTTCACTTAACTGCGCTTGGTACTGTGTGGTATCTATTTTAATAACTGCCATTCGCGTTATTGCCTTATCTAAGATCTGTTTATCGGCGCTATTGTAGGGAGCGGTTCGCATTTGTCTAGTTTTGGCAAGAATAAATGATGTTTTTTTACGCGGTTTACTTTAGTTTTTTATGCTCTGGCCGATAATAAAGTACGCACGTTCAGGAGACGATTCATGAAAATAGGCAACTATGGCTTTATACCAAGCCAGAATATAAACAAATTCAATAACAAAGCTGATGTACAACAACCTACCATCACGTCTCCGCAAGACAGTTATCAGCAACGAGGCAAAGAGTTGGCTGCTAAAGTCTTAGGCGATAAAATGGCAGAGCAGCTTGGTTTACCTGTTCAAGAAAAAAAGGCAGAAAAACCCCTTTTTGATTTTGAAGAAATTGTTAAAAATGTACTCGACTTTGTCACTGGCGCCGTTAATAAAGCAAAAGCTGATGGTGCCGATGACGATAAATTAAAAGGTATGTTAAGTGATGCCCGTAAGGGGGTTCAAATAGGTATTGATGACGCTGTTGATGAGCTCAAAGAATCTGGCGTGCTAAACGATGAAACCCAAGAGGGGATCAATAAATCAAAAGAAGGCATTTTCAATGGCCTTGATGAGTTTGAAGATAATTTGTTCAACCCAATGCCCGCCAGTGTGGGGGTAACACAAGCACAGTATGCCAGTTTAAGTAATAATGCTCAGTACAGCTTTACAACCGCAGAAGGCGATGAAGTAACAATTAGTTTTGCCGATGCGTTTAAATCTCAGTCTGCTAGCAGTTATCAACGTGGTGAGGAAGGGGAGGCATTCGTAAGTGAATCATCACAATCGAGGGAGCTTTCATTTTCAATGTCAGTTAACGGCGACCTTAATGATAAAGAGCAAGAAGCAATTAATGAGTTGATGGAAAACCTACAAAACGTAAGTAAAACTTTTTTTAGCGGTGATTTAGATCAGGCATTTGAAGAAGCGCAAGAGCTTAGTTTAGGCAATGAGCAACTAGTTGCATTTTCAATGGACCTACGACAAACCAAAACGGTTGCTGCAATAAAAGGTTATGAAGAAAATAAACCGGCCCCAGAAAAAGTAATTGCAGATAAAATAGCGCCTTTTAATGATGATCTACGAGAGGCATTTTCTAAAGCCGCCGAGTTAGATATTCAAAATCAGTTATCAGACATCATGCAATGGCTCAATGAGGACCAAAGTGAGATCGATAAGCTGGTTGATTATACAAAAGCTATGTTTGAAAACCTTAATAAGTTAAATAGCGCGGCAAAGCAAACAGCAGACGAAGTTTAGCCTTAACCTTAAACTACTTTCTTTTGCAAAAATCACATGGCAAACTGCCGTTCTAATCTAATTATAGGAACGGTCGTTTGTCAGCGCATATAATGGTTTTTGATTCAGGGATTGGTGGCACAACAGTACTTGAACATATAAAGCAACGTATCCCGAATGCTCAATATAGCTATTTCATGGATAATGCTTTCTTACCTTATGGGGCTCAGACACAACAAACAATTATTAATCGTTTGTGTTCGCTTATTCATTTTATTAAGTTAAACAAGCTAAACGTCGATTTAATTGTTATAGCGTGCAACACTGCATCTACGTCTGCATTAAGTGCCGTACGCAAAATTACAGATATACCCATTGTTGGTGTTGTACCAGCGATAAAACCCGCAGCAGAATTAACTCATTCAAACCACATTGCTTTACTGGCAACACCAGCCACAATAGCGAGCTCATATACAAAAACACTAATAGCACAGCATGCCAGTAATGTAATCGTTAGCTTATATAGTAGTGTTGAGTTGGTAAACCTTGCGGAACAGCTTTTTTTCAATGACTGCTTAGATACAATTAAATTGCATGCCGTGCTTGAAGATTTGAATATTGAAAAGCAAGTAGACGTACTTATATTAGGATGTACACACTTTCCCATACTTGCAAAACAAATTAGTGAATACTTTGAGAATAGTATTCAGCTGGTGGACTCCGGCGTAGCAATAGCAAGTAGGGTCAGTTATTTATTAGACGAATTAGGTTTATTAGCACAAAGTATATCAGATATAAAAAAGCCGCTGCAATACTATGCAACGGCTAATGTGTTCAGTGATAAACTGGCGGTTAAGCTAGTTACACTGATTGATCCGCCTGAGTTCGAAGGGCGTTAGCATCATCTTCTTGTTTTTGTTTTGCTTCACGTACTTTTAAAGTTCGTTGTTGAAACTCACTATCGTTCAAGTTAGCAATAGCATTGTCTGCGTCAGCTTGCGCCATTTCAACAAAACCAAAGCCACGACGTTTGCCTGTATTTTTATCCTTTAATAGACGAACGTTGAATACTTTACCTTGCTCTTCAAACAAAGCACGAACCACACCTTCGTTTGCACGGTAAGGAAGGTTACCAACGTAAAGTGTTTTAGTCTTCACTTCGGTCTCTTCTAAAACGTCAGACGACATAGCAGCAATAACTAGCCCACCTACTAACAGGCCAACAGCAAATACAATTGCAGGGTCAAGTTCTAAGCTTCCGAGTGCGAACTTAACAATAACAAAACCAACTACAGCAATAACAACAGAAAAGATAAAAGATTTTTGATCGGGTAATTTCATTTTAGATCTACCAATAAACAGGAAATAAACATTAATTTAACATTGTGAACTTGCTATCTTAACGTCTTAAACGAACTTAGCAATGATATTTATATGAAATTATAAAGAGCAGTGTAAAAAAGCATCAATTTAAGCGTGTTTTAACATGGTTTTTTGTACTTTTGTTCTAATTTTGTTCGAACAGTAAAAAGATCTAAAAAAAGTGTTGATCTGTTTTTGGATCTCCCTATAATGCGACCCCACTGAGACGGGAAACGCCGAAGCATAGCAAAGCAGCACTGGTTCAGAGAGTTAAGTGAAACTTTAGTTTTAAATCATCGCAAGAAAGTTTAAAACAAAGTATTGACTCGAAAAATAAAGGATGTATTATACGCATCCCTAGCGACAACGTCGCAACGTTCTTTAACAATATAAAGCAATCATCTGTGTGGGCACTCGTACAGATTGAGTTCTAACAGCCAA
>NZ_LOFI01000017.1:0-16277 GCF_001469195.1 Pseudoalteromonas sp. 10-33
TGAGCTAGTAATGGGGTTGGTAAAACCATTAGATTTGATTGAGTCTGCACGTTAACCGCTCATATTTTAAATACTGGATATGCCCAATGTTTGAGCCACAAAGGGTTGGTTATGTTCAAGCATAAACCACAGAATTGTTACAGCGCAGTGTGTAAACACAGCCAGAAACTGGACTGATATTGGAACTAAACGATGACTGAGGCGAAAGCCAAGGGCATTAATTAATCATCAATAATGCTTAATTAAACTGCCTAAATTCATATGGGTGACTGGTGCATATTCACACCAATCGACGTCATTACTGGATGCGTAGCCATATTCAAATTGAGTTTAAAAATAACAACACTTGGTTTTTGAATAAAAAAATCAAGAAAACACAGCTGCCTGCTTGACCGGAACTTTCTAATGGGTGACCCCATTAACTCCAAAAAGCATCGCTACGCCCAGTTTACTGAGCCAAATAATCATGTGTAAATACCAGTTTGGCTTACCGCTTTATCGCCAAGAAACGTTATTTTCTGATATCGGTATTGAGTTGAGCAGGCAAACCATGTCGAGCTGGATGTTACGCTGTGCTGAACTATTATCTCACTTGTATCAGCGCTTAAAAGAAATCTTGTTATCTCAAGCGGTTATTCATGGCGATGAAACCCCGCTCAACGTTATTAACGCAGAGAAAGCGACCAGCTATATGTGGCTGTATTGTTGTGGCGATGATAAACCGGGTAAAGGCACTAATATTGACTTGTTTGATTATCATAACAGTCGCGCGGCCCACTGTGTGGTTGATTTTCTTGACGGTTATCAAGGCTACATGCACGTTGACGGCTACAAAGCATACGAGCAAACGAAGGCAACACTGGTTGCATGTCTAGCCCATATACGCCGTAAGTTCATCGAGGCAAAAGGCAATAATAAAAAAACCGTTAAAGCAGATGTAGCGCTTAACCTTATTCGCAAACTCTATGGTATTGAGCAAGCCATCAAAGGTAAATCGGTCAGTGAAAAATTCACCGTTAGGCAGCAAAAAGCCAAACCAATCGTTGATGAATTGTATCAATGGTTACTCAAACACAAAGATAAAATCCCTCCCCAAATGGCGCTAGGTAAAGCAATTACCTATGCGATAAATCAGTTTGAGAAATTCCGGCGTTACCTCGATGATGGCAGGCTCAGTATTGATAATAACCGCGCAGAGCGAGCAATAAAACCATTCGTAATAGGGCGGAAAAACTGGTTGTTCTCAAATACCTGCAATGGCGCGCATGCCAGCGCCATACTCTATAGTATTGTTCAAACCGCAAAGGCAAATGATCTTGTAGTGCATGACTACATCTCAACGTGCTTGCAACATATTGCAGAGCAGCCAAGTAACCTTGAGCCGCTATTACCTTGGAATATTAAGCAAGGCTAGGTGTCGTTAGCTATACGCTTACTTAGAATGGGTGTCATCTTTGTTGTTAAAAGCCAGTAAAAATATGAAAATACATCTTTAGTATGGTTTTGATCGATGTTTACTGTATAAAAACGGTCAAAAAGAACACTAATGCATATTGACAGAGTTAAGGTTCATATGTGTTATACGTAATTTATACATTTACGCCAATAAGTTACATCATCAGGGGTTAACTTAAAACCCCAACCACTATTTTCAGAAAACTTCGAAAACTTGAACGGTGTTAGATTAGGTAAAGCTTTAACACATGAATGTAGAACCACCTTGTCGAGAGAGTTCAAAGACAACTCATCTTCACACGCGCCCCAAAAACTTCCCCACAACATTTCAACTATACCGCTTACAATTTCACGGAAAGTATGTTCACTTATATTTGCTTGAGACAGTAAATTGTCCAGTTCGCTATTTGATTCATCACCGATACCAAAACTAACTAGAAAGGGTCTAGATGATTCCCAAGGTTCAAATTGATCTGGGCCGTCTATTAATAGCCACTTCCATAAATAGCTATCAAATTCCGTAATCATTGAGTGGCTCAGTGAGTTTTCTTGGCAATAGCTTTCGAATATTTTTAATGCTATTGACACTCTTGCATTTAATGATAATTCTTTGCATTGTTCGATATATGTGGCCATGACATCCATTTACGGAAAAGAAAACAAATTAGGCAGTCACTCTAATTGAACCAACAAAGCTATTCCACTAAATTTACTTTTTAGGTTATGAATTTACCTTTTATTACTGGGTTACTTTCATTTCACCCATTAAATAAGTTATTAGTACTTTTAAGCCTAAATTACGCGCATAAAAATAACTGCATAATTGCAGTGTTAATTTTTTACTGAGGACTTTCAACTTTATGCCAGTAGCTTTTCGCTGTTACTGACGTTGCTACGCCGTTTTCTGTTCAAGTGTTCACTGTAACTCTCTTGTGAGGTTGTCCTACCTACTGCACCATGAAATACGCGCGTAAATTGCGTGGTTAGTTTTAACCAGTTTTCTGGGGAGATATTGACTCTTTCTAGTAAAGGTAAATGTGTGCTTTCAATATACCTGCGTTTACCTTCTCGTATGCAATGCCTAGTTAGTTCAACTAGTTCAAGATACGATTTAAGCTTAAATAGTAGCCCTTTTGGCATAATCTAACGTGGCAAAACAGAGTAGCTTTTTGTTGCTTGGCATCCGTTGCGCTTTCAATGCGTTTTTGTACACTGGTATGGTCAAATTTTTCTGGTATTTGCGCCATACTTGCTCTGATTTGGTTTAAATCTACATAGGCCATACAGGCGATATTTTTGCTAAAGCAAGTAACTTGTCTTCAACCCACGCTCTGCGGTGTTCATAAGGCTTTCACGTAAAACAGTCTTCACCACATAAAAATGCTCGGCGAACACACCGAGAAATACAGTGATGGTATTTTGTATTAACCAAACTTATTTGACGTTTTCTTGCAATTGCCATCATCACTCTGTTTTTTTCACACTCATTTAAAGCGAGTAAAAAATATGAAAATACAAAATTTAGGATAGGTGTTTTCCTATTTTTTTTGCTCTTTCTTTGTTTTTTGTTGTGTAACCACCTTCTACCTTGCTGGTACTCTTTTTATTTTCGATTCACCTTCATTGCTATACATCCAAGCTTCATCCCCAAGCCGTGATATTACAATGTAACCATTTAAATCTTCCCAGAAAAAAAACTCTAACGCACTCGCCTCTAGTTGCAAATCATATTGGTCAACCCTCCACTCTACAGCCCCACTAGGGAATTCAACTAAATCAGACAGTTTTTCTGGTGTTTTGTTATTTTCCAATCGGTATTTTTCTATCCCATTTACGACAACCATCAATTGTTGAGCCAAGGCGGACTCGGGCACTATTCCTTTGTCTTGTTTAGAGTTGAAAACACTAGTTGCGATAACAACAAGCACTGAAATAATTACAATACTAAAAATTTTACGGCGCTTTTGGCCAACAATGCCTCCAACTTGTTTCTCCTGTTTAGGTGAATCTTTAACCTTAGTCGAGTTAATTATTTGGTGAATCGTCTTCGTTGATTGATCACTATGAGATGAAGTGTTTTGCTGGGATGACTTAGAGTGACTTCCTGTATTGACCAAATCATCTAAACTAGGCAAATTAGAAGAAGAGGCAGAATGGGCAACACCAGCTTTCACAATATGCTTTTTCTGACCATTATTCAGTATTTCATCAAGGCTTTTGGGATCCGTAGAGGTGCCATTAATGGCACCTCTATTTTGATAGCTACCACTTACTTTGTTTGTGTCGCTACTCGCTTTCAAAATGTCATTCAAGCTAGGCTGATGAGTCCCATTGTTAAATGATTGCTTATCCTTTTTATCAGCCATACTAAAACCTGCCTTTAAGGAGTATTAAACTGATCAGGTAAATCCGTTGACGATTTACCATCGGCCCATGTTGCTGGATGATCTGGAACAGATTCAAGATTACAAGCATCACCATAGCAAGCGAATGTACATTTAAAGTGAGCGTCTTGTAGCACTACAACATTATAATTTTTACAATTGTCATTACCTTTATTGTACTTGTCAGCTTCAAATGCCTCTTGCTGTGTAACACAGCCTCTTGTTACATAACGGGAACCATCTTTTAAATTTTCAATAAAATTGGCAGCATAAGGAGCATCAACTGTACAGGCAGCCCCTGTGGTAACATGGCTTCGCTCACAAATAAATTTAGGGCCTCGACAAGTATGATTATTTGTTGAAGGGGCTAATGAGCACTTTGAAGGTTCTTTGGGATTAAAAACAAAACCGTTTTTACATTTTGCGACGCATTGTGCGGGAATAATTGCAGTCTTAGTTGTATAAACATTCGAGCCATAGGGGTTGTGTTGATCGCGTACACCGACTGAAGTTTCTCCTATATATTCTTGCCCCGCTACTGAACATTTAGGATCATGATGCCCACAGTCTTGACCCACAGGACACTGTGCCGGCAAAGCGGCACTCGATGTATGGCACCTTCCATCCGAACCTAATTTTAAAGTGCCTGGACATTTTTTAAGTTGTGGTTTTACTATTGGTATAACACTTGGCGTTAATTGTTGTTGCTGTGCTTGTGGTTGTGGTTGCAACTGCGGCACTACCTGTGGTTGTTTCTGAACCTTAGGTAGCTGGCAGACTTGTTGCTGTCTGCCGTTAGCATCTTTCACTTGTACTTTTTGTGTTCCAGAGGGGCAACCCGCAGGCGCATTAGGGTGTGCTGTCAATAACCCTGCTCCGGCAAGACAGCTACTTGGGAGATACTTCTCATCAAGCGCTTTATTGGTAGACACTGCACCACGACCAATCGCATTGGCCGCATTAACGCAACGCCAAGCGCCATTATAAAAATACTCAAGTGCAAACGTATCTCTCACCCCAAGACCTTTTAAATCCATAGTGGGAAGAATATATCCGATAACTGAATTGTCGACTGGATTGTTATTTACTACAGGCACCCACATCAAAGAAGTCATATGTACTTTTGGTTCAGAGAATGTTGCAATATCAACGTTGGTGCTTTCAATACGTTTTTCAATGACTTTAATTCTTTCCGCATCGGCAAAAACAAAAGCTTCTGTAACCTGCGCACGTATTATGTAGTCTTTATACAAAGGAACCGCCACAACCGCGAGTATTCCAATAATCGCGATAACAACCATTATCTCTAACAAGGTGAAGCCTCGATTAATATTTTTTCGTAATATTTGAGCGTTCATATTAGAGTGTTCCTTTAGTCAGTATGCTTTGTAGCTTATTAACAATTTCAGTCGGAGGGGTCATATTTTCATCGTATTCCATCGCATGAGCATGGAATTTATTCAACAATGTTTTGGTTTCATTTTGATTTGGGGGGATTAAAAATAGTACAGGCGTCCCCGACCAAGCCAATTGCTCTCTTAGCTTTCCAAGCCATTCTGCTGGAATAGACTGCATAAGGGCAGCATCAATTAAAATGGCAATAACTGAAGTATCTTTTTTCAAAATTTCGGAAGCCTTGTGTTCATTATTAACAAAGACTATTCCATATTGAAAACTTTCAGCTAGCATTGATTGAAGCTCTTTATTATCAGATATCAACAAAACTTTGAGACGATCCTCTGAAAGCGAGTTTGACCTTGAAAAATTATCTAGCAACATATTTGGTACTTTATTATTAACCACTGCAAGTTCACGCCAAAAATGTAAGCCCAGCTCACGCCCGACCTCTTGGACTGTTGTTTCACCAGAAACTATCCATTGCCCTGCGCTAACGGCCATCTGCGTCTGAAAACTGTTATTAGCCTCTGTTAAGTCATTAACGTTATTACAGCCACTTAACATTAATGTGCGCATCTCTGGTGATACTTCCATGACTTCAGTAATAGGAAGGCGGCCCATGTAGCCAGTATAATGACACTTATCACATCCTATAGCACGACAACCAGGCTGCTCACCGGTGATACGTTCATATTCTAATTCTTCAGGAAGGAGTGGCTTAGTGACCTTTACTTTACAGGATGAACATAGCTTTCTAACCAGACGCTGGGAAACGACACCAACCAATACATCAGCCAAAACCGATGGATTTATTCCAAGATCCAAAAGTCTAGGTACTGTCGCCATTGCGTCATTAGTATGCAACGTAGACAATACCAAATGCCCCGTTAACGCCGCTTGAGATGCGATTTTTGCCGTTTCAGCATCACGTATTTCACCAACCAAAACAATGTCAGGGTCTTGCCTTAGTATTGATCGCAACGTATCACCAAAAGAAAGACCTTGAGCATCATTGACTTGCACTTGTGATATACCGGGTAAAACGTATTCCACCGGGTTTTCCAAGGTCATAATATTGACATCTACACTATTGAGTTCTGAAAGCAGGCCGTACAGTGTTGATGTCTTCCCCGACCCAGTAGGCCCCGTCAGCAGTACAATTCCCGAGCCGTAGGATACAAGTCGTTTTAGTGCATGATAATCAGAAGGGGAAAAGCCACTATTAACTAAAGAAAACTGCTTGCCTTGCTCAAGAAGGCGACACACGATTCTCATGCCATCAAATACGGGCAATAAAGACAATCTAACGTCAATTTCACGTTGACCATAAATTAATCGCATTCGTCCATCTTGAGCAGTTAGGGGGTTCAGCTCTAGCCCTGCATTCATAGTAAAATAGCGAGACAAGCCTTCGTGCTGCTGCTTGGGAAACGATGCAATTCGCTCTAAAACACCATCAACTCGAAATCTAATTGCAGCCCCACCAACCATCGGGTGTATATGAATATCAGATGCCCTTTTATCTATAGCAGAGCGTAAGATGGCTTTCGCTAACTGGGGAATTTCACCTTCATCGACTAACGCAACGGTTAGATCAATAGCCCTATAGTCGTGGTTAATTGTCGAAAAGAGCCGTGTAAGCCCAATATCAAATTCTTCAGGAGACAAAATAGCCAGTTTAAAGTCACCCATCAGAATAAAACGTATTTGATCATAGTACTCGGGAAGTCGACGAGGATCATAAGTTGCAATAACCGGTTTATTAACACTCAAATCAAAGGGCAAAATGCCCATATCACGACAAACCTTTTCACTAAAAGGGTTATCTCTGGGAGGTTTAAATTCTTGTATATTAATACTGTCTGTAGAATAAGTTAAAGAAAGTGCGTTACAAATTGCGCTAGCAGGTAATCTTAGTGTTGTTTGCAATTGATGCCAAGCTTCACGGGCATCCATTGAAAGATTATAGTTATCTGGTAGTACAAGCTCAGGTTTTGAACTAAGCAGAGCATCCAGAAGCCAATGTGTTGATGTTCGTACCATTAGAGCCTCCTGCCTTTATTTACTAGACATCACTTTATATAACGAGCCTGTAGAATAACTCGTTTTTAATTTATTTTTATTGATGCTTTAAACATAGTTGAGCTCTCATTTTAATTCAATCGGCTACTTCGATTTTACGTAAATATAAAAAGAGGACTGATGTTGTTTTAATGGGCGTTTTAGAAGGTATTGTGGGTGTTTAAGTGGCTTATTTGAGGTGATAAGGGGTTTCACTTATTAATGTATCGTGTTTCTCTGCTTTTCTAGATTATGAACAAGGCAATACAGCTGCCATTGGGCATTCACTTTCGTTTGTCCGCGCAAGGTCAATTTGTTCATGCCTTTATTGACTGTAATATTTCCAAACACGGGCTCTATACAGCCTAGCCTTTTACTATATTGTCGTCGCCCCATTGGGCTGTCTATTTTGACCTTCATTTTGTCGATGTAGCTGAGTTGTTTACGCGATTCATCATTTTTAAACTGTACTTGCCGCCCTGTTTTTATAGGTGGCTTTCGCATGCATTGCTGTTGCAGTGGGCATACCTTGCAATCTTTTAAATAACCACAGAATCGCGTGTATTTTTGGTTATGACTGTTTACATTAACCCCGCTTCGCCACATATTATTGCCTGCGGGGCAGCGGCATGTTTGCGCTGCTTCATTATAATGAAAGTCGTCTGAGGTAAATAAGCGCGGCTTGCCTTTGCTGCGTTTTAATCGGCGTTTTTCTTGCTCTGTTTCATACGTTTCACTTTCTTTAAACAGCGGGTTGCGTTTTCTAAATTGGTTATCCGCAATGTAAGTATCAAAGCCACTTTGCGCCATGTATTCAAGGTTTGCTTCGCTGTTAAACCCACTGTCTGCAGTGAACTTAATCGTGTGTTCGTCTGTAATTTTATCGGTGTTTATTATCAAGTTGTCGTTTTAATTGCTCAACGGCTGGCTGGAGTGTTTGTTGCTCACCCACCGACCCCCACGCCTGTGCTTGCAGTATAATTTGGTGCTTGTCGTCATTTATTGCTATGCCATTGTAGCCTTGGATTGTGCCTTTTGAGGTGGTCATTTTCGCGCTTTACTCGTCCTATCCATGGACTCGCCTTTCAGGCCAGCTTCGCTGTTAAAATTCATTCCCGATGAATTTTTCAGGGTCGATAATATTGCTTTTAACGGGCTTGCCTTTACTGCCTATTTTTTCTTTGTGTGTGGCGAGGAAGTCTGTGATTTTCTCTGCGCTTTTATCCAGTTTTTCTTTTTGCTTTAAGTCCTGTTCAATAAACTCCTCACCCAATCCATCTTGTGATTGGTGACGCTCAATAATACGTTTGCTTGCGCGTTCTAATTTTGTTTTTTTACGCCCTAGCTCATCGAATGTGCCGCTCCATTCTTTGCTCGCATTCGACTTTAACTTGCACCCATCTATGGCAAACATATTCCGCCCTATCAAGCCTTCTTCGTCGCATATCATCAGCACTTGCGTAAACAGCTGTTCAATCTGTTCATGCATTTTTGCCACGAACCCCGCTATTGATGTGTAATGCGGCTGAATATCACCCGACACACTCATAAATAAAATATTATGCTCGCAAGCCTTCGCAATCCGGCGGCTACTTATTAACCCATGCGCATAACCGAGTAAAATAATCTTTAACATCACCGTAGGCGGATACGCCGCAGCACCCGTTTTATCGTTGTTATACCACGCGTCAAAGCCCGATAAGTCGAGTTTATTTTCGACGATATAACAAAGCGCATACTCAAATGTGCCTGGCAGGATTTGCTCAGAAAAATTGATAGGAATGAATTTGTTTTGGCAGGATAAGTCAGGCTTGTAGTTGGCCATAACAATTTACCGTGGGTGAATAATAACCATTAGATCATAGTAACCCAGTGGTTTCAAGGTTAAAATACAATCAGATTTGTATAGTAGGATATGTTTCTAAAAAGAGTAATTCTACAGCCTCAACGCCTCGTTAAGAGGCAAATAATATGTTGGCTAAAATAAGCGACGCAGGAGCAAAAGCCAACTGTTATTTGTCCTGCTTAAACGACTTGTATGGATAATAAACCCATAAATTAATTAATACTTTAACCTAGTTCGGGTAATGTGAGGCCTAAGCTTTGGCTGCAACCAAAGCCTTTTATACAGTAGTTCGATTGAGTGTAGGCTCCTCTATTGAGAGACCGGTAACAAGTTAGAACGCTGTATAAACTCCAAGCATTAAACTCGGATAGTCAACGGGGCCTCGAGCCCGAATAGCAAGGCAGAGTCAGCTTATTATGAATACAATAAATAATCAAAATGAAATTAACGTCGGTGTCGATACAGGTAAAACACAACTCGATATTTATATCAGGCCTTTAGACATTTACTTTACTGTAGAAAACAATCAAAGTGGCATTAAACACGCCATTCAAATCTTAAAAAAACACCCAGTAACACGCGTTACTATTGAGGCAACTGGACGTCTTGAACAGCCTTTTATCATAGCCTGCGCTGAGGCGAATATTCCCTTCGTTATTGCTAATCCCGTGAACATTAAACGCTTCACAGGCGCTATCGGCCAAAAAGCAAAAACGGATAAACTTGATGCACAACTTATCGCTCACTTTGGTGAAGCGATTAAACCGCCTTTATCAGCTTTAAAGCCAGAGCAAATGCGCTTGATGAGCGATTTATTATCGAGAAGACGCCAGTTAATGGATATGCAAACGATGGAGAAAAATCGCTCTCAAATAATGCCAAAAACACTATCGTCACTCATAAAACGTATCTTAACTGCACTGAAAAACCAAATAGATAAAGTCGATTTAAAACTTAAAAAACTGATTGAAGAATGTGACGAATACAAAGCAAAAAATGCCATTATCCAAAGTGTGCCTGGTGTTGGCAATGTGGTCGCATTTAACTTGCTTAGCGACATGCCTGAGCTTGGTTATGTAAACAACAAAGAAGCTGCATCTTTAGTTGGCGTAGCGCCATTCAATCGAGAAAGTGGTGTGTATCAAGGTAAGCGAATGATACGTGGCGGCCGACCTAAAATAAGAACTGCCATGTATATGGCGATGATGTCAGCCATTCAGTGCAACGCTAAATTTAAAGACCTTTATCAACGTATGGTAAGCGCAGGAAAGCCTAAAAAAGTAGCCATTATTGCGTGTATACGAAAGCTGGTAGTGATCATAAATTCAATGGTGAGAGATGGTGTCATGTGGGATCCTAAAATGGTTTGAAATTAGGAATTGACACCATAGTCACTTATGTGGACTCCCATTTATCAACAACTATTTTAACTAAATAAATTCGCTTTCTTATGTACGAGTTCTAAATGAGGCGCTACCTCGACTCCAAGATAATTTCGCGTGTTAGAGCACTCTTCTTGTTAACGAGCTTTTCGCTCTTGTGACTATACTGTGTCATCTAACATGTTATTAATTTAGCTAATATTGATGTTTGATTTTTTATAATAAAACAGCTTTATATTCTGTTTTATTATTAATTAAAGAAAAAGCGGTTCTAACCGTTTTATTGGCTAATGCGACTGCTGCACATTTTTTTCCTCGTCGTTCTATTAACGCTTTAAGCCAGCGCTCTTTACTTGTTTTTGGCTCTCGCTTAACAACTTGTTGGATGACAGCCATTGCACCTGTAATCAGTAAACTACGTAATGTTGTATTTCGACGCCGACTTATTCTACCTAAACTTACTTTACCACCAGAGCTGTGCTGAGTCGGTGTCAAACCTATACAAGCAGCGGCATCTTTGCCGGCTTTAAACCTGGCTAATTCACCTGACGACAAATTAATAAAAAGATGAATGGCATTTAAAACCCCAACCCCTTCTAGGCGCATTAATTTTTACAGCTTGGTGTGTCGTCAATCCATTTAGCCAATGCGAAATCATAGGTCGCGATTGCTTCAGTTAACGTTAAATATAAATCCAATGATACTTTAAGCATTTTTCTAAATGCATCACAAAAACCATTTTCGGCATCTTCCAATGTATCTTGGATTGTACCTACAAACTGACTTATTGAGCGACCACTGCTTATATTAAATTCACGCAGTAAACCTGTGAGTTGATTTTTAAGCGCTGCTTTTTGTTTAACACTGTGCTCTCTCAATTTGAGCATTGATTGCGCTTGCTGTTCATTAATTGATTTTGCAGTAATAAAGTGAACATCTGGTAACAGCGATGCTTGTAAAACAGCTAAAGCGTCATTTTTATCTGTTTTTTGACTTTGACGAACAGACATAACTAATCGCGCAGATATTAGTAGAGAATTATGACCAAGTGAAGTTGCAAATTGATGCCAATAATTAGCACTCGCACAGGCCTCAAAAATAATCGTTGAAGGACTAAGCGATACCAAGTACTCACTAAATTGTTGCAGTGTCATCTCATTATTTGAGTGCACTTTATTATTTGTAGAACTACAAACTTGTATTAATTTATGAGCTAAATCGACACCAATTCTTAACTTATTCATAATTGAACTCCGAAAAATAATTTCTACTTCAGTGTAGAGGTTGGGAGTCCAATTATCTTGTTATATTTATTGATATTTACCCACAAACTTAGTTTGTTGATTATGAGTCGTTAAGTTTTTAGATGCCCATATTTTATACTTTTCGATGTTGCTTGGCTTGTTCCATTCTTTTTGGTTATGGAAGAACCATACGTATTGCTCTATGAACCCAGCTTTATATACGGAATAGAGCTCGCTAGCATAAACGTCTTTATAGACACTTTTATCAGGTTCATTCTCATACATTTGAGCCATAATTGTTCTTGCGGTAACTTCACAAGAAATTGGAAAGTTATTATATGAGGCACCCTCATTTTGAATGCAAGTACCTAAACCAAAACTGAAACCAAACCATAGAGATCTCTCAGCTTCTGTAAGCTCAGGATGCGCATTTAAATTAACTCCAAACTGAAGGCTATTGGATTTAGGCTGAGTTGATTGACAACTAATTAAAAACAAACAAAATATAATTAAAACAAAATTCTTCAAAGATATGCTCCATGCTAAATAAATATAACGAGCCTGTAGATTAACTCGTTTTAAATTTATTTTTATTGATGAATCAACCATAGCCGAGTTCCTATTTTGATTCAATCAGTTATCGCTATTTCACGTAAAATAGAAAAAGAGAATGCACGGTTGTCTTAATGGCTATTTTAGAGGGAGTTACAGGTGCTTGATTGGCATATTTTGGCTTAAAAGGGCTCCCCTTTTTTAATGCAGCCTGTTTTGCAGTTTTTCTATATTATGAACAAGGCAGTACAGTTGCCATTGCGCATTCACTTTCGTTTGACCCCGTAAGGTCAGTTTATTCATGCCTTTATTCACTGTAATATTCCCGAACACTGGCTCTATGCATCCAAGTCGTTTACTGTACTGTCGCCGCCCCATTGGACTATCTATTTTAACCTTCATTTTGTCCATGTAGCTTTGCTTTTTACGCGATTCATCATTTTTAAACTGCACTTGCCGTCCAGTTTTTATTGGTGGCTTTCGCATACATTGCTGTTGCAGTGGGCATACTTTGCAATCTTTTAAGTACCCGCAGAATCGGGTGTATTGTTGGTTGTGGCTGTTTACATTAACCCCGCTTCGCCACATATCATTGCCTGCGGGGCAGCGGCAGGTTTGGGTTGCTTCATCATAATGGAAGTCGTTTGAGGTAAATAATCGAGGCTTGCCTTTACTGCGTTTTAATCGGCGTTTTTCTTGCTCTGTTTCATAGGTTTCACTTTCTTTAAACAGCGGGTTTCGTTTTCTAAATTGATTATCCGCAATATAGGTATCGAATCCACTTTGCGCCATAAATTCGAGGTTTGCTTCGCTGTTAAACCCGCTGTCTGCGGTGAATTTTATCATGTGCTCGCCTTTGAGTTTGTTAGTGTTCAATTTATCGAGTTGCTGTTTTAATTGTGCTACGGCTGGCTGCAGAGTTTGTTGCTCGCCCACTGAGCCCCATGCTTGTGCTTGCAGTATAATTTGGTGCTTGTCGTCATTTATCGCAATGCCATTGTAGCCTTGAATGGTGCCTTTGGAGGTCGTCATTTTTGCGCTGTCTGGGTCGGTGATATTACTTTTAACTGGCTTGCCTTTACTGCCTGTTTTTTCTTTGTGAGTGGCTAAAAACTCGGTGATTTTATCTGCACTTCTATCCAGCTTTTCTTTTTGTTTTAAATCCTGAGTTATCAACTCTTCGCCTAGTCCATCTTGTGATTGGTGGCGTTCAATAATACGTTTGCTTGCGCGTTCTAGTTTTGCTTTTTTGCGACCAAGCTCATCGAATGTCCCGCTCCACTCTTTACTCGCATTGGACTTTAATTTACACCCATCAATAGCAAACATATTGCGGCCTACCAAGCCTTCCTCATCACATATCATCAATACTTGCGTAAATAGTGGCTCAATCTGTTCGTGCATTTTGGCTACGAAACCCGCTATTGATGTGTAATGCGGCTGAATATCACCCGACACACTCATAAATAAAATGTTCGTCTCACACGCTTTAGCAATTCGGCGACTACTGATAAAACCATGTGCGTAGCCCAGTAAAATAATCTTTAGCATTACCGAAGGCGGATACGCCGCCGCGCCCGTTTTATCGTTGTTGTACCACGCATCAAAGCCCGACAAGTCGAGTTTATTTTCGACAATATAACAAAGGGCATATTCAAATGTGCCAGGCAGTATCTGCTCAGCGAAATTGATAGGAATGAATTTATTTTGGCAGGATAAATCAGGCTTATAGTTGGCCATAACAATTTACCGTGGGTGAATAATATCTATTAGATCACAGTCACCCGGCGGATTCAAGGTTAAAAAACAATCAATTTTAAATGGTAGGATATGTTTCTAAAAAGAGTAATTCTACAGCCTCAACGCCCGCATAAGGGGCTGATAATTGTTGGCTAAAATGTGTAGCGGAGCGAAACTAAGCCAACTGTTAGCAGTCCCATTCTTAATGCGCTTGTTATATGCAAACTAAGTGAATAGTTGCCATCTGTTTTTTGTTGTGAAATATATAATTACAACACCAATTAAGCCTGTTAATGAACCAATAATTCCAATACCTATATAAAGGTTAATTAAAAATGCTAGTGCCATAGAACCATAGATTCCATAAACACCTACTTTTTTCCATGACCATATCGCTATAGCAAAAACAACGTTTAAAACCGCAAGTAGCCCCATAAAATAAAGAAGTCCCTCTGAAAGAGATGGATAAACTTGAATAATTGCTTCAGGATTTGAAAAGTAAGTGAATGCAGTAAATGGATTAGCAACAAACATTAATAATAAAAATGCAGTTAGCCAAAAGCCTCTTTTTTTATTTTCCTTTGTTTCTACTTCTACAGCTTCCATTAAAACTCCTTAGATATGAATTTTGCATATAGACATAATGACTCCCACACGGTGTTAGCCTCCGCTTTTCGTGGGTTAGCTTAATTCAAAGCCAGAGCCATAATTAGTTTGTCAATTAACTAAACAGCAGAGGCTAACATGAATAAACATAGCATACTTTTTATCGGTCTTGATACACATAAAGAATTCAATGAAGTCGCCTATATTGAAGAACATAGAGGCTCTCAACCTGTTCACCTTGGCCGAGTTTCGTCTTCCAAAGTGGCCGTTCAAAAGCTTGTTCGTCAGTTTGAATCCAAATACCCTGGCGCAACACTTCATTTTGTTTATGAAGCTGGCCCATGTGGTTATTGGATTTACAGATTAATTACCAGCCTTGGCCATTGCTGCTATGTGGTCGCACCCTCTCTTATTCCTAAAAAACCAGGCGAGAAGGTTAAAACCGATAAACGTGATGCCCTTAAGCTTGCTAAATTACTTAAGTCTGAAGATTTAACACCTATCTATGTTCCTGAGCCTGAAGATGAAGCTGTACGCGACTTATCTCGTGCGCGCGAAGTGGCAATGAAGGATTTAAAAGATGCTAAATATCAATTAAAAGCGTTGCTGCTTCGCAATAATATTAATTACAAAGGCACCGCAAATTGGTCACAAAAACATTTACGTTGGCTCACTGAACTAGTGCTACCACATCCCGCGCAGCACATTGTCTTACAAGAGTTTTTACACACAATTACCGAGCGAATAAGCCGACTTGAAAGGCTAGACAATGAACTAACACATCACGTCCATCAATGGCGTTATTATCCCGTTGTTAAAGCAATACAAGCAATGCGAGGTGTTCGCTTGTTGGTCGCCACCGGCGTTGTGGCTGAGCTTGGTGATTTATCGCGCTTCGACCATCCCCGTAAATTAATGAGTTATCTCGGTCTTGTACCCAGTGAACACTCGAGTGGTGGCAAACGCCATATTGGCGCCATCACAAAATGCGGAAACGGCCGAGCAAGACGCCTTCTCGTTGAAGGTGCACACACTTATCGGTATGCGGCAAATATATCGACAGATATGCAAAAACGACAAGAAGGTTTACCAAAGGACATTATTGATATTGCGTGGAAAGCACAACTTAGGCTCTGCAAGCGCTATAAAAAAATGATAGCCAAAGGGAAACACTACAACCTGGTTGTCACCGCCATTGCCCGAGAAATGATTGCGTACATATGGGCTATTGCAAAAGAAGTGGTGCTTACGCCAGTGAATACAAAACTTAGATTGGCAAGAGTACCCGCATGATAAACGAATTAGAGTTAATGCATAGGATCAAGCATCGGGTGTGGCACAACCACCGACGGCGTTAGGATGGCAATGCAGCTAACGCTGCATTGAACCACGAACATAGACTGAAGACAGGTGCCACGACGGAATAAGTAAGGTCTGCTCTGTTACTAGAAATAGTAATAACCAACGAATATCAGCAAGATAACCGACGACATTACTTGCTTCATCCTATGTATTAACTCGCTCTAATTCGAGCTGAAGTAATTATGGCTTAAGAAGTTAGGCAAGGATCAGTGTGTTTAACTTGACAGTGGGAGTCATACCAACGCCC
>NZ_LOFI01000018.1:0-16084 GCF_001469195.1 Pseudoalteromonas sp. 10-33
GCATACCAATCCCAAGTCACGCATGATGCGGCGTACCTTAAAGATACCAATAGGTAAGCCAGCGTGGTTTAGCATCGCCACTAATGTGCGGCTACCAGCAGCTCCACGACTGAGTGAGAATAACTCACTAATCGTTGACCTAAGCTGCACCTCTTCAAGCTTAATTGATGCCACACGCTGCTTAAAATCATAATAACTAGAACGCGGAACATCAAACACGCTACAGACCATTTCTAAAGACTCATGCTCACTTAAATGGCCTATCAACGAATATTGTTCATCTCGTCTGACATTAAGAGAGCGGTAGCCTTTTTTAAAATTGTTTTTTCTCTTTCAAGTCGATTAATTCTAGCTTCAAGCTCCTGAATTTTAAGCTGTTCAGGAGTAAGAGCTTTAGAGTTTGGTGTTGTGCCACCACGCTCATCTTGTAATTGTTTAACCCAGCGACGAAGAGCTGTTTCACCGACTTCTAGTGAGCGAGCAGCTTCAGGGAATGAGTATCCTTCATCAAGGACTAATTTTGCTGAATCAAGTTTAAACTCTTGAGAAAAAGAGCGACGTTGTTTTGTCATAGAACACCTCAGCTTGAGTGGTAATAATACCACCTAAATTGGTGTCCGGTTTCATTGAATCACAACAAACTGCATTAATGTAGCTTGTTCAACTGTATAACTACATATTCAAAACTTTTTAAGTATTAACGTTAGGAATAGACTGTATGAAACTTATAAAAGATACACCTCTCACGCTGAGCAAAACCACAATCAGCCTACATTGGATTGTAGCGGTGCTTATTATTGGGTTATTAGGCTCAGGGCTGCACATGGAAAACTTTAAAGCGTTTTTCTAATGAGCTGGCATAAATCGTTTGGAGTATTACTCTTTGCTTTTGCTTTATTAAGAGTAACGTGGCGCATTATAAATGGCTGGCCAAAACACACTAATGCTCATCCACAGTATGAAATGATACTCGCTAAAGTTATTCACTACGTATTGATAATTAGCATGTTATTAATGCCAATTTCAGGATTAATAACCTCTGGTATGGGCGGGCATGGCATAGACTTGTTTGGGCTAGAAATTTAACCCAGAAAACCCACAAAGAAGCATGCCATTTAGCGAAAGCTGGTCAGATTTAGGTAAAACCGTTCACGGTATTACAGCAAATGCGCTTCTTATCGCGTTAGGTTTACATATTGTGGGCGCCTTAAAGCACCATATTATTGATAAAGACAACACGCTTACGCGTATGTTTGGCAAAAAGTAGGCACTTAAAAGTCTTATTTGATCGGTGCTATTTAAGCCGCGATTAAATAAGACTCTCGTCCTACGTGTTTGCTGCTGCGTTTAAACGAGCCTTTCCCTTTTTTAGCTTTTACCACTTGTGGTTTAAACACTTTAGAGGTTACTAAAGCCGCCAGCGCATTATGATTAATAACCCCACGCCCGGTGTCTACTGCGCTTTTATTTACCGATTTGTTATTCGATTTTTTAGCCATGTTATTTCCTATAGATTGAGTACTCACTAACAACAGTAAGTCCTTAAAGAAGTGGCGATTGTATGCCTAATTTTCAACCTTGCAAGTATTTTTATCATTACACAACGCTATTTTTTCATAATAAATAGGCATAAAAAAAGCGCAGTAAATAACTGCGCTTGGTAGTAACCTGAACTCTGGATAATAAACCTATCTCTAGCAGCTATTTTCAGCGCTAACAGCGTTGAATTTACTTGCAATAGGCTAACTATTGACTCGTAAATTCGCCTTGTTTTCACTGAAAACCTCTGGCTAGAGAAATAAGCTTAAATATCATCATGATAAAATTTGTTGGTATATCTCTTAACCAGAGTTCAGGTTAAATAGTTTTTAGCTCAAATAATTAAAATTCAAAGCTTACTTTTGCATAGTAAGTACGCCCGTCAAAGCCATAAGGCAATGCACGTACAGGGTATTTAAACGCACCATTGGTGATAAAGTTAAGCACTTCATCGTCACCTAACTCATTAGGTGTTTCATCAAATACGTTGTCGGCACCAACCGAAAGCGTAAACATCTCATTAATGTCATAGCTTACGTTCACATCAACCAATACAGCAGCTTCAACAGTACTTGTTGGTTTAAACGAGCCCGTTGGCGAAAGCTCACCGGGTAATGAAATGTGGTCGTTACCAAAATACTTTACATCGGTCTCGCCAAAGTAATTAAAACGAAGCGTAGAAGTATAAGCTTCACGCTCATAATCAAATGTCAGTGTTGCACGTTCACTTGGCTGCCCATCAGTAAAAAAGCTACGTTGTAAGTCATCAAAGGCAACCGCTTCTGGAATGCCCTCTTCAGCATTAACGTTATCAATTTTAGTGTCGTTCAAATTACCAGCGAAAGTAACACCTAAATTAGCGCCGTCGATTTCAGTACGGTATGAAGCAATAATATCAACACCTTGCGTAGTAGAATCAACGGAGTTTGAGAAGTAGTTGGCTTGTACTGCACCTGTTGCTTGCAGTGCAGCAAGCGCGTCTGGACTAAACGAGACGTCGTCGGCCGACAGCAAACTACCTAGTGTTATACGATCTTTAATTTCTACACGGTAAAAATCAACCGTAAGCGAAAGCTCACTACTTACATCGTAAACAAAACCCGCACTGTAGTTAGTTGAAGTTTCAAGCTTTAACGTATCTACACCTAATGCACTTGGGAATGCCGTACCAGTGTTGGCAGTAAATGACTGGGTTAACGAACCGTCAGAACCTAGGTTCGTTGTAAACGCAGTATAACCACTTTGTTGTAATGAAGGCGCTCTGAAGCCAGTTGATACCGCACCACGAACAGCAAAGTCATCATTAAACTCATAACGCGTTGCTAGTTTACCTATTAAATCGTCACCCGCATCTGAAAAGTCTTCAAAGCGCAGTGCACCACTGACATTCCATGCATCTGTGATCATTGTTTCTACATCGACAAATACGGCATAACTATTACGATCGCTTTCGTTTGCCGCTTCTGGGCGAAGGCCGTTGTAAGCCTGAAAACCACACTGCGCAAATTGGTTTTCATCATTAACTGAAGGGTATGAAGTGTCACTATTAGCTAAGCCACAGGCATACGACGCTTGGCTGCCCGGGACTATTTCGTAGTTTTCTTTTCGGTACTCAGCGCCAATAGTTACGTATAATGGTTCACTGCGACCAATATCTACAATACCGTTAAAATCAGCATTAAATGTAGTTTGATCAAATCTAAATCCACCTGAATAACCACCGGTTGGGCCTGCATTGGCTGCAATATCAGCATCGCTTGCATCAGGGTTATTAAATAAGTACTCAGCTGCGTATGACGCATTTAAGGTATTACGCGAGGTAAAGTCGTATTGGTTTTCACCATATACAGCCGACACATCGTAAGTCCAATCTGGGTTTATGTCCCCTTTAAACCCTATTGCAAATGAAAGGTCTTGTGCTTCATTGTATATACGCGGTAAAAAACCATCACTGTACACTTGAGTCACGTTTTTAGACGCTTCATTAAAGTTACGATAAAAACCATTACCCAACGCGCTACGTTCTGAGTAACCACCAAACGAGTATAGTTCGCTATCGCCAACAGGCAGTACCATATTATAAAACAGCGATGTGAATTCGCTATCCGCGTTACCTTGTCCCCAACGAACATCCTCTGAAAGCGTTCCAGGTGCTACATTTAATGAACCACCCGTATCACGCTCTGCACGGTTAGTGCCGTCGGCATCTCGATACTCCAGTGATAAATTAATAAAACCGCCTTCATTACCTAACTCAAAACCACGGTTTAAGCCTGCAGTAACCGTATCGCCATCGCCTTCGCTTGTGCCGCCATACTGAACAAAGCCCGTTGTTACACCTGTTGAATTATTAAGTGATAAATTGATTACACCCGCTATTGCATCAGAGCCATATTTTGCCGCTGCGCCATCGCGAAGTACTTCAACACCTTTAAGCGCGGTTAACGGGATTGCGTTCATATCGGTACCCGCAGCACCTGCACCAACCGTCCCATTCAGGCCAAAAATAGATTGATTATGACGGCGCTTGCCGTTAACCAATACAAGTGTTTGATCGGGTTGTAAACCACGTAAGGTCGCGGGTCTAAATAAATCAGAACCATCAGAGACCTGCGTACGCGAAAAATTAAATGAAGGGGCTGTTGCTTGTAAGCTTTGGCCAAGCTCAGTATAACCGCCTTTATTTAAATCATCCGAGTCTATTAAATCTATTGGTGAAGATGACTCGGTTGATGTGCGATTTGAGACTCGCGAACCTAAAACAGATATTTGCTCAATATTTTTGACAGCTTGAACGGGAGCTTCTTGTGCATTTACAACGCTTGGTGCGCATACTGCAAACGCAACTGACGCTGCAAGTGTATTTAAACGATATGTTGACATAGTGACGACCCTGTTTATGTGTGTTCTTATAATTTATATAGCGATTGTGTATCGCCAATGAGGAACATCCTAGCAACATATACAAGCAAAAAGAAATGAAAAAATTTAAATTTATGACCTAAGTATGCAAATTAAATTCAACTAAAGAAAAAACAACCTCAAAACGATTAAAATTAAAGCAAATAAAGAATTAAAATTATAAAACAAATAATTAACACCTTATTCACAAAGAGTATTTGTATGCAAAGTTATGCTTTTAAGGGAAATAAGCATGAAATGGATGTACCTGTCTCTAAAATACTATTAACGTGCACCTTTCCTGCGTGTTCTTGCATAATTGATTGCACAAGCGTGAGCCCCATACCAGTATTTTTACCCACCTCTTTAGTTGTGAAAAAAGGATCAAACATCTGCTCTTGAACCTGGTTTGACATACCACAGCCATTATCTTTTATTTCAACACAAATATAATTATCTTTTTCAAAAATGCTCACATCAACAATGCACCCTTTAGTGTCGTTATGCTCGCACGCATCTCTGGCATTAAGGAGTAGATTAACAAATAGCTGATTGGTTGATGCTAAATTGCAATATATCGGGGAGGTATTTTCAAAGTGAGTATTAACTGCACATAATTTAAGCTGGCTTTCGAGTAAACGCAGTATGTTGTTAGCAACATCAGCCATGTTAACAAGTTGCATTGCGTGGTGCTCATTAGAGTCCATAAAGTTTAGCAAGTTTTGAACACAATAATTAACCTGCTTTAGGGTGCTGGCACTTTCTTTTATTCTTGGTGACAAATCATTACTGATCCAAGCAAATGGGTGTTGTAAATTAAGCAAATCAAGCTCGTGTTTAAACTGGCTTTCTTTTAGCTCACCGTTTAAGTATTGCTCACTTATATTTAATACTGAGGTGATAATTGGACTCGAATAATTAAAGCTATCAACAGTACCAATAGCTTTCAGTAAAGGCGTGTTTATTTCTGAAGCTGCATCAACGCTCAAAGTACCTAAAGTCGCCATTTTAGTACTCTGCACTAACATTTTTTTATAACGCGCTAGTTCGGCTTCTTTTTCGCTGATTTGCTTTTCGAGCTGTTTACGTTTTGCTTGCTCGTCTAAAAGTGCACTTTCTAAATTACTTTCTACTTCATTCATGCCAGAATCCCTATAGCTATTGCTTTAATATTTAGTTCGCAAACTCTAAACACGCAACCTAAGTAGCTTTATTAATGTAAACAAAAGTAATGACCGCTTTGATTTATTCCCAATCAAAAGTGCCAATTGCTTCATAAATTGATGAGTCAACATCATGGTGTTGGCAAAAAGTAATCAAAGCTTCGTTCGACTCTTTATAAAAAAGCTTTTGCTGAACAATAAACAATACATTACCTAACTTGTCATCAGGCGCTTTTAGCTCGCTAGAGTTTATAATTAATGAACACACTTGAGAGCTATAACCCCAAAGTTTCATCACATAAGCAGAAATGTGTAAATAAGAAATGCAGTGTTCAGGTAACGGTTCTTCTGCACTTAAATCACTTTTCTCTTCCCCTTCAAGCTTTATTAATTTGCCAACAAAACTTAACAGTGCAACAGAAAAAAGCAGCGCCTGTTCTTTTTGGCTCATTTTTATATGTTGTGCAAATTTTTTAACACAGCTCGCGTAATGTGTAGCTTGAGATAAATGTTGTTCATGCTCACTAGCAGATAAACATGATTGGCTGTTTTGAGCTATTAATAACGATGCACTAATTGATAATAATATAGTTGTTCCAAGGCGAGACACCGCTTCTTCAATTGAACTCGTTTCACGCGTAAACCCTAAATAAGCCGAGTTAGCAAGTTGTAGTAATTTAGCCACAATAATTGGCTCTTTAGCTACCACTTCAGCAACGTTAGCCAAGTCGTAATCGCCACTGTTTATTAGGTTGTTAAGCTCTTTAAGTAGTAAAGGGTAAACAGGAAAACTAGGCATTGAGCCTAACTTGCGTCTCATCGTATCTGAAAATGGCAACGCCTTTAAATCGGCAACATTTTCAAATAACAAGATTAAATTATCTTTATTAAATGGCTTTGCCAGGTACATGTGCACAACGTTACTTTGCCGCATTTTTGAAGTTAACGATGAATCGCCTGTTAGCAGCGCCCTAACCGGGTACGGGTTTTCAGTCAAGCAGCGCTCTAACACATCAAGCCCGTTAATATGCGGCATTAAATAATCGCTTATGACTAAATCAATGGTTTTATTTTCTTTAAGGACTGCCCAAAACTCATTTAATTCAGTAACCGTAATTACGTCTGCAACAGGGTAAATTCGATTAATTGTTCTTTGTAGAGCCTTTAAAATAAAACGCTCGTCGTCAAATAAAACGATGGTCATTGTGTTCATTGAGTATCGCACTTATTTTTAATCGTTAAATAGCGACAAAACTCATCAGCATGCAAAGGTTTAGAAAAATAAAAACCTTGAATATAATCACAGCCCAGCTTTTCAACTAACTTACATTCGTGCACGGTTTCAACACCTTCTGCAATTACTTTAAGGTTTAAATCATGCGACATGCGCACAATGTTTCTGATCATGCTTTGCATTTCAAGTGATGAGTCCAAACCACTAATAAGCTCTTTATCTAATTTAATCGCATCAATAGATAACTTAGAAAGATACGCAAGCGATGAATAACCAATGCCAAAATCGTCAATTTGCACTTCAAAACCCAAGTCGCGTAGCCTTGTTATTTGCAGTTGGCATTCGTGTAAGTCATCCATTAAATACGTCTCTGTAAGCTCGAACTGAATACTTGATGCACTCAGGCCATTTTCTTTTAGGCGCGCTAGCATAAAGTCTATCCATTCAGGGTCTTCTTTAATTTGCCGAGCAGAAAGGTTTATAGCGAGTTTACCTACTTCAACTTTTTGCTCTTGCCAAGTTTTAAGCTGCTTAAAACTTTGAGAAATGACAAATCGGCTAATAGCAATAATTTGGCCATCGCATTCTGAAATAGGTATAAATAAACCAGGAGACACCCACCCATACTTTGTTGGTTCGTACCAACGAATAAGCACTTCGGCGCCACTGACTTTATTTGTTGTTAAATCTATTTTAGGCTGAAAACATAAACTAAATTCTTCGTTATCAATTGCTTTAAAAAGTAACCGGCTTAACTCAAAGTTTTTTCGGTAGTCATTCACAAGCTCTGCATCAAAGCGGGTAAAAAATCGTTGCTGTTTTTTAGCCAAGTAGTTCATATTCAAACTAAGGTGATTAACTAACTCTTTGCCCGTTAAAACATCGTCTGGAAAAATGCCGTACACACCATAAAGCTCTAAACTCATTCCTTTGTAACGTTGGGGGATAGCCTCTGTAAATAAGGTCATTGTTTTATTAAGTGCGGCAAGTAATGTGGCATCGTTACTTGCGTGAGGCACAGATAGCATAAACTGGTTAGAGTGCTTTTGACACATTCTTACCTTTTCACCAAAGGTATTGTGCAGTACTTTTGCAAGCAAATGTGTAAACTCGTAAGCGCTTTGGTAATCTAATAAATCGGCTATAAGTTCAAATTTAGCAATACCGATAAAAATAACCGTGTAACTGGTATTTTCACTTTCATAGTCAATTAGCTGTTGATAAAAAGCGGGCTCTTTAATAAGAAACTCACCAAAGCTTTCTATTAAAAATTTGTTACTCGATTTACTCGGGTTAACCGACAACTTCAGTAACTGACAAAAATCATCAGACCAATATCGCTCCAAAATAAACTCGTATTCTTTTTCGCTCTCGGGACATTTACGAGCAATAAATAGCATGTCGGTTTTGTTATTTAAAAAAGCTGTTAAGTCAGTTTTGTTTTGCTGTGAATCTATACTGGTTATGTAATCTTCAACATAGCTGTATAGGCTCGGAAAAAGAGACTGGGCGGGGGCATTAAAGCGAGTTATTTTACCTTGCTCATTTATTTCAATAAGTGCCGTTACGCTTCCAAGGAGTAGTTGATCACGCTCGTGCTGTGCAATGCGTTTGCAATACAGCCTTTGTGCTTGTTTTATTGTGTCAACCAGCTCGTTTTCGTCCCATGGCTTTTGTAAAAACTTAATCGCCAGCCCTTGATTAAGAAGCTCAACAACCGAATTAAAGTCTGCATGACCACTAAGCACTATGTTTATTATATCTGGCCAATGTTTTTTGGTTTCTCTGAGTAAGTCGGCTCCTGTCATTTTAGGCATTCTGTAATCGGTAATAATCACCGACACATCATGCACTTTTAAGTAAGCCAATGCTTCTTGGCCACTAGCGGCTACCGCTACTTTTTTAAAGCCGGCACGCTTTAGCACGCGCTTTAAAGACCGTAATACATTTTCTTCATCATCAACCAAAAGGATACTAGGTTCCACTATTGGCTCCCATTGTTATTTAATTCTAAATAAAGATTAAAACGGCTAATACGACAGCGCATAATGCACCTATCGTCATTTAAATTGTTATGGATATAACTTACATGTTTTAGTTCATAGCCCCATTGCAAAAATAGCACCTGCTATTTACTACTCAAAAAAATCCTAAAAAACCAAACAGCGCAACAAAAAGCAATACAACTAGAAATAGACTAACTTATATTAATAAATAACTACAATACGTATAAGGTGTTAATGTACACGGCTAAAATTGCCATTAAATAGATTAATTTAAAGGCGCTTTAAAGGTGTTAAACACAAACGTAAAGCAAGTGCCTTCGCCCTCTTTGCTCAACACATCTATACCTGCCTCATGCTCTTCAATAATTGTATACACCTCAGACAAACCTAACCCCGTTCCTTGTCCAACTTCTTTAGTTGTAAAAAACGGATCAAAAATGCGTTCCAAGTCAGACTCAGCAATACCTGCACCAGTATCTTTAATTATTAATGTTATTTTGTCGCCATTTTTCTTGCAGCCAATGGTAAGCGTTCCTCCAGTGTCTATAGCTTGCAACGAATTTAAAATCACATTAAATAATAGCTGCCTTATTTTGCCAGCTTTACCTTTTATAAATATCGGCTCATGAGGTAAGTCTTTTTCAACCTGCACTTTATATTTGAGCTCATTTTTAAGCACAACTAGCGTAGATTCAATTTCGGCGCATAGGTCTACCTCTGCCCAGTCTTCCTCATCATTTAGTGCAAAATCTCGTAAACTATTCACAATTTTTTTAACTCGCTCAGCGCCATTTAGCGACTCATCTAGTAACTCTGGTAAATCTTCTAAAATAAAGTCAACACCGTGACGTTCGTATACATCCTCGAGTAATTTTATAAATCTTTCTTCTGCTTGTTTTTCAATGATTTTTTTCTGTGTTTGTGTCGTTTTTATTAGCTTTAACGCATAATCCTTGAGTGTTTCAAGGTTTGAGCTCACAAACCCTATGGGATTATTTATTTCGTGTGCAACCCCTGCAGCTAATTGACCTATAGACGCCATTTTTTCTGATTGCAGCATTTGCTTTTGCGCTACTTTTAGCTCTTGATGCAGAACTTTTAATTGTTGATGCTCTTCTTCAAGTACATTTTTTAAGTCAGATTGCTGAATAAAATAACTGGCTTCTGCAGTCACATCGGTCACAAAAATGCTGACATGCGTCACCTCTGCATTATCGTTCGAAAGCGGCATAAACTGCACATTTTGGTACATTTGCGACTCGTCTCCTGTAATAGGGCGACTACTGCGCATAGGAAATACATGAGGGCGTTGTTGCCAGTAACTAAAGCTTGGATTTTTTAAAATAAATACACTGTCAATTTTACGTTTTAAAAAACGCGCTTGCTCTTCAAATACGGTTAATAAATGCTGACCAACTAGGTCGGGCTGGCGAATAGTTAAACCACCTAAAAATGTAGGATTAGCGAATGTGATGGTCATATCTTGGTTTATAATGCATGCACCAATAGGAAGCTGCTCAATGACGCGCTCAAACTCACTTTTCTCCATTAATCCTCCAATAAAGCTTTTATGGGTATTAACAGTTGTTCAATTGAGCCTTCGCTTAAGCCAATGAGTATGCGCGCATCAAATTGCATTTGCTCAATAAAAAATTCGACTTCTATAATTAAAATAGACGACCACTCATTACTGTGAGCAGATTGCACCGGATAATAAAACGCAGGCATATTTAATTGCGTTGATAACTCAAGCTGACTGGTAAAGCCTTGTAAGCAAGCAGCAGATAAAATATTGGTAATTTCTAAAACAAGTTCTTCTGTTGCGGCTTCATCAAGCGGTAAGTCAAAATCCATTACTTCAGCCAACGCATTGCAACCGTCTTTATGCATACTCATTATCACTTCACCACGAATAGTGCCCGTGAACGACTGTCGTGCAAACCAGTTATTTGAAAGACTATTAATCATTCCCTGAAAATCTTCAGGAGACATTGCTTGAATAGCAGGAATAGACAAAGACACTTTGGTTTGAATAAGTCGAGCAAGCGCATCGGCCGCTTGCCCCATAGAAATGTTCATTATTTCTTGAAGCGCATCGCGCTCGTCTTCGTTTATTTCAATCATAACAAACCAACATCCAGCAAGGTTTCGCGTAATTGATCAGCCTTTAAAGGCTTTTGCAAAAACCTAAAAGCGCCCATAGAGCTAACTAGCGCCTGTGCTGCGGGTTGAATATCAGCACTAATTACTATCACTATGGTTTTTTGGTGTTCTTGCTGCAGCTCTTTTAATACTTCAAAACCATCCATTTGTGGCATTTGTAAGTCTAAAAAAAGTACCTCTGCTAACCCAGCATGCACAGCTTCTAAGGCCTCAACGCCATTTTTAGCCTCATGAATAGTTATGTCCCAATCTTCAGGGAGTGCGCGTTTAATTGTTTTTCTTGAAAGTGCTGAGTCATCAGCTATCGTAACCGGTATTGGCATACAGTCCTCGCTATACAATATTAGTACGTAACCCTCTGTTTTAGAGTAGAAGTAATTAGTAATTTCTGCAAAAAATTAGCCTTTCATGCTGAGTTTTTGTTATTTTTTAAAGGCCCTAAATTCACGCATTAGTAAAATACATCACAATTATTAAAATCTATCAATTCAGTTGTTTATACGCTCAGGTTAGACTAAATTTAACTGTATATCAGAATTGGCTGGCTTTATTTAATGCAAAATACCTCTGAACTAGAAGAATTTAACAATCGACCTGCGCACATTTTATGCCTAGATGACGAAGCTAGTGTTTTAAAGTCACTTGTACGATTGTTGCGCATGAACAAATTTAATGTGGTTGTATCGACAGACGGGCACGACGCGCTTCAAAAAATGTCAGCCACACAGTTTGACGTGGTTATAAGTGATATGCGTATGCCAAAAATGAGCGGCGCAGAATTTTTAGCAAAGGCAAAAAAGCTAGCCCCTGATACTCAACGTATTTTGCTAACGGGCTATTCTGATCTAGAGTCAACGGTCAGTGCAGTAAACGATGGGGGGATTAACGCCTATATTCAAAAGCCTTGGCAAAACGATCACTTAATCAGCGTTATAAAATCAGCCGTAGAAAAGTTTCGCTTAAAAAAGCACAACGAACTACTTCAAGCCCATGTCAAAAAACAAAATGCGCAGTTAACCGAACTGAATCAGTCGTTAGAACTCAGAGTAGAAAAACGCACAAAACAAATAAAACAAGTTCTCAGGCAGCTTGAAAAAGCCAATGAGCGAGAAAAAAACGAGCATAAGTCTACCGTAGAGCTACTCTATAATTTTATTAACGCTAACCCCTATCTCGACGGTAATAAAGCGCAAAACATTGCCAATACCTGTACTCATATAGCCTTGTATTTAAATGCATCACAAAAAAGTATCGAACTTGCGCCAACTGCGGGTTACTTAGCACAAATAGGATTGCTAGCTATGGACCCCGATCTTTATAAAAAACCAGTGAATAAACTAACCGAAGCACAACGAAAAACCTTTTACACACACCCAAGCACCGCGCAACTAATGCTTATGCCTGCACTGCATTTACACGATGTATCTGATGCTATTTACTATCAATATGAGCGCTATAACGGCAACGGGTTACCAAAAGGGCTTTCGGGTAACGAAATACCCATTGGCGCCATGGTATTAAGCGTTGCACGTGATTATTGGGAAGCTTATGAGCAAAGTGTGGGCGACAACGAGGCCGAACACCACCAGCACGCACTCGACACTATAAAACTTTACAGCGGTACATTTTATCACCCTAAAATTGTGCGAGCACTTGAAGCCAGCCACAACAAGATGAAAGAGAAGAAAAGCACAGCGGGTTCGGTCACTATTTGTAATGCTCAAGAGCTTAAAGAAAATATGGTATTGGGGAACTCGATACAAAGTCACACTGGCATTATGTTATTACCTAAAGGCCACGTTTTTAGCCGTAAATCAATTGAAAAGCTACAACAGCTTGAAGCAAAAAAACCAACCCCCTTTAGAATTATGATTAAAAGCGCTAAATGATTGATCTAAAGCAGGCTTTTTTTCGTTACAATAAGCCTAAAATATACATATAACTTTGCTTGAAGGAGCACAACGTGTCGCGATTTTCTGCCGTAACCGACAATCCCCACGACGGGCGTTTTAATCAAAAAACGGGAATACTACTTACTAACTTAGGGAGCCCAGATGCTCCAACGGCCGCGGCACTTCGTATTTACTTACGCGAGTTTTTGTCTGACCCACGTATAGTCGAAATACCGCGCCTTGTATGGATGATAATACTACATGGCATCATTTTACGAGTACGTCCAAAACGCTCAGCAAAGCTATACAAAAGCATTTGGACTGAAAATGGGTCGCCCCTTACGCACATTACGCGCCAGCAAAACGAAAAGCTCAACACATTGTTAAAGCAAAAAGGCTACACAAACACCGAAGTTGTTATGGCTATGCGTTATGGCAATCCTTCAATAGAAGCAGGCCTTGAAGAGCTAAGAGACAAAGGCCTTACGCGCATTATTATCATGCCAATGTACCCACAATATTCAAGCCCAACAACGGGCTCTACATTTGACGCCGTATCAAGCGTATTACGCAAATGGCGCTGGGTTCCTGAGCTTCATTTTATAAATGGCTATCATAAAAACACCACGTATATTGAGTCATTGGCTAACAGCATAAGTGAAGACCTAGCAGCCAATGGCATGCCGCAAAAAATAGTGTTTTCATACCATGGTATGCCAAAGCTATTTTTAGACAATGGCGATCCGTACCATTGCCTGTGTTTACAAACAACACGACTTGTTGTTGAAAAACTTGGCCTTGATAAAGATAACGTTATTAGCACCTTTCAAAGCCGATTTGGTAAAGCTGAATGGTTAAAGCCTTACACCGATGCTACGCTTGAAAGCCTGCCAGCTGAAGGAATTAAAGACGTTGCAATTATAAGCCCAGCGTTCAGCGCCGACTGCCTCGAAACTCTTGAAGAGTTAGAAGGTGAAAACCGTGAGATTTTTGAAGAAGCCGGCGGCGAAAAATACCGATACATCCCTGCTTTAAACGACAGAGACGACCACATTGAAGCCATATTTGATGTGTTAAAACCGATGTTGTAGTCAACTCAATATAATAAACAAGGCGTTAATATTAACGCCTTTTTTTACGCCTATTATTCCAAAGAGGTTAAGAGACACTGTGCTTTTCCCTCTGTGTCAGGATAGTTGTCGCCTCTAACTTTTAAAAGAGGCAGATAAAATGAGACGTCGATTTACACAAGAATTTAAAGTTCAAGCTGTTGAAAAAGCATTATCTCAATGTGATGATGTTCGTCTAGAAGATATTGCAGATGATTTAGGCGTCGGCTATTCAACACTACAACGGTGGATTGCACTTGCTAAAAACCATGAACTTGAAACTAAAAATAACGGTAATCACATGACAACAGAAAAACGCCCTCATGACTGGAGCTTAGAAGACAGACTCAACGCCATTATTGAATGTGCGAGTTTAGATGAAACAGCGCTTAATGAATATTGTCGTGCCAAAGGACTTTACCCGCATCATATTCAACAATGGAAGCAAGACTTTGCTAAAGGGCCAGCAACGAAGCCTGTAAAATCAGACAGCAAGCAGCTCAAACAAGAAATTAAGCAGCTTCAAAAAGAGCTTAATCGTAAAGACAAAGCATTAGCAGAAACAGCCGCTTTACTTGTACTCAAAAAAAAAGCAGATGCGCTTTGGGGTTTCAACGAGGACGATTAACCAGCTCAACTGAACGTCATGAATTGATAAAGTTCATTACAGACGCGCAGAAATCAGGAGCAAGGCAAGCAAAAGCATGTGAGTTACTTGGTCTATCGGCAAGAACAATCCAGCGCTGGGTTGAAGCTGAAGATATGATAGATAAGCGAACAAGTACGATAAAACGACCACCTAATAGGCTAACTGAATTAGAGCAACAGCGTATAATTAAGACAATTAATTCAATAGAGTACGGACATTTACCACCTTGCAAGATAGTCCCTAAACTATTGGATAAAGGTGTGTGGATAGCATCAGAAAGCTCGTTTTATCGTGTTATGAAATCACATAAATTAGTAACGCACAGAGAAAAAGTGAAACCAAATAAAAAGATAAAGAAGCCAAAAGCGTTCAAGGCAACACGTGCAAACGAAATTTATACATGGGATATCACGTATTTGCCGACAGCCGTTAAAGGTCAGTTTTTATACTTATATTTAGTGATGGATATTTATAGTCGAAAAATAGTTGGTTGGCAGGTGAATGACACACAACTAAGCACACTGGCGGCTGATTTAATGGTCGATATTTGCAGGCGAGAGCAAGTAAAACCTGAGCAAGTCACATTGCATTCGGATAATGGCAGCCCAATGAAAGGGGTAACGTTATTAGCGACATTGCAGAAGTTAGGGATTGTGCCTTCATTTAGCCGCCCATCTGTGAGTAACGATAATCCGTATTCTGAGTCATTATTTAAAACATTAAAGTATCGCCCAGAATATCCAGAAAAAGCCTTCGCAGACATCGCGAGCGCAAGGAACTGGGTTAACGGATTTGTAGATTGGTACAACGGTGAACATTTACATAGCGGTATTAAGTTTGTCACGCCAAATCAACGTCATTTAGGTTTAGATAAGGCGATCCTAGCGAAGCGCCATCGGGTTAATGAAATAGCGAAATTACATAATCCAAGTCGTTGGTCAGGAAAGTCTAGAGATTGGACGATGATCAAGGAAGTAAATTTGAATCCAGAGAAAAAAGAAGAAGTGCGGGCGGCATAAAATTTAACTTGATGCGACAACTAACTTGAAAAACACCGGTAGCGCAAAGCGCCTCGGTGCACTCTGTGGTGGTAAAAGATCACTTAACCCTGTCACTTTGGCTGCTCATTTACTACTCATTCACTTCTCTTTGTGCATTAAAGATCGAAAAGCCCATCATTTACAATACCATGGCTTAATTTACCTGTAGACGCGCAGCTTGCTGGCGTTTAAAAGCAACGCTTTAAAGGGTTATAAAGTAATTTACTCACCACCGAGAAGTGAAGGAGAAGACCAGGAGAAGTGACCAAACCAATATTTTTAAACTCTGTGTAGCGCAAAGCGCCTCGGTGTACTCTGTGGTGATAAAAGATCACTTTTGTCACTTTGGTTGCTCATTTACTACTCATTCACTTCTCTTTGTGCATTA
>NZ_LOFI01000019.1:0-15146 GCF_001469195.1 Pseudoalteromonas sp. 10-33
AAGTAGGTCATAGTGATCCGGTGGTTCTGAATGGAAGGGCCATCGCTCAACGGATAAAAGGTACTCCGGGGATAACAGGCTGATACCGCCCAAGAGTTCATATCGACGGCGGTGTTTGGCACCTCGATGTCGGCTCATCACATCCTGGGGCTGAAGTCGGTCCCAAGGGTATGGCTGTTCGCCATTTAAAGTGGTACGCGAGCTGGGTTTAGAACGTCGTGAGACAGTTCGGTCCCTATCTGCCGTGGGCGTTTGAGAATTGAGAGGGGTTGCTCCTAGTACGAGAGGACCGGAGTGAACGAACCGCTGGTGTTCGGGTTGTCATGCCAATGGCATTGCCCGGTAGCTACGTTCGGAACTGATAAGCGCTGAAAGCATCTAAGCGCGAAGCAGGCCTCGAGATGAGTTCTCACTAGACTTTTAAAGTCTCTGAAGGGCCGTTGAAGACTACAACGTTGATAGGCAAGATGTGGAAGTGGTGTGAGCCATTAAGCTAACTTGTACTAATTACCCGTGAGGCTTAACCATACAACGCCAAACGCGTTTTGTGTGATAGTTGAACAAGCGAAGAAGTTAATATAACTAAAGTAGATATTACTTAGAAAGACTTAAAAAATATTATCAGATATTTTCCAAATTCAGTTAGTACGTAGGAATACGGATTAACAACCAAATTTGCTTGGTGACAATAGCGTTTTGGACCCACCTGACTCCATGCCGAACTCAGTAGTGAAACGAAACAGCGCCGATGATAGTGTAGCATTTGCTATGTGAAAGTAGGACATTACCAGGCTTCAAATACAAGAAAGCCCGATTCGAAAGAGTCGGGCTTTTTTACGTCTATAGGAAAGTAAAGTTAAGCATTTCTTTCTCTAAAGCGCAGCGTCTCCTATGCGAAGCGCCTCTTTGTGAACAGTGTTTTGGCTATCGAATGCATTGAGCGATGGTAGTGCAACATTTCGCTGTGACTCTTCACCGCGGTGAAGAGTCACAACATTCTGCGGCGTAGCGCACCGACTTCAAACACAAGAAGGTGCTATTCATCAAAGGCGGTTATTTTTTACCTTTGAGACAAAAGGTAACAAGCGTATACCCATTAGTAGCAAAGTGTTAAAGCTAGAAGATGAGCTTCTACTAATGAATATATAGTGAGGTTATGCTTGTGCATAGTTTGACTTATTGCCCAACCAGCGTTGAATGAGTGGCTCTATATGCTGTGGGTACTGATTTAACATCTGTTGTGCAATGGGTCTTACTTGATTCAGAGTTTGTTTATCCCGGGTTAAATCAGCAATCTTAAATTCTGCTAATCCTGTTTGCTTAGTTCCAAGTACTTCACCTGGGCCGCGTATTTCTAAATCACGCTCGGCTATAACAAAGCCATCGTTACTATCTCTGAGAACACCTAAGCGCTTTTGAGCGGTATGCGATAATGGTGCGTGGTATAAAAGTACACAATGAGAGGCAATACTACCTCGCCCTACACGCCCGCGTAACTGGTGTAATTGTGCTAAACCTAAGCGTTCTGGGTTTTCAATAATAATTAGGCTTGCATTAGGCACGTCTACACCTACTTCAATTACTGTTGTTGCCACTAAGACATGTATCAAGCCCTTTTTGAAACTATTCATAATAGCTTGTTTTTCAGCGGGCTTCATTCGCCCATGCACTAAGCCAATATTTAAACTTGGCAGGGCATCTTTCAGTTGTAGGGCACTATCTTCAGCAGCTTGGCATTGTAGTGCTTCTGATTCATCAATCAGTGTACAGACCCAATAAACTTGGCGGCCTTGTTCTTGGCAAGCTAATTTAACGCGAGCAATAATATCGTCACGGCGTGTGTCTGGAAGTGCTACTGTTGTGATAGGTGTACGCCCTGGTGGTAACTCATCAATAATAGATACTTCTAAGTCGGCATAAGCTGTCATCGCTAGAGTGCGCGGAATTGGAGTTGCAGTCATTACGAGTTGATGTGGGTAACAGCCATTAAACTGGCCCTTCTCTCTTAGTGTTAAACGTTGTTGAACACCGAATCGGTGTTGTTCATCAATAATTATGAGTACTAGGTTGTTAAACTTCACTTCATCTTGAAATAACGCATGTGTACCCACAATCATTTGTGCTTTGCCAGAGGCTATCTTTTCTAGTGTTTCTAAGCGCTCTTTACCTTTTGTTTTGCCACCAAGCCATGCTACATCTATCCCCAATGGCTCAAACCATGAGGTAAAACTAATGCCATGTTGTTCTGCCAGTATTTCAGTGGGAGCCATCAAGGCGACTTGAAATCCTTGAGCTATTGCAGTTAATGCACTTAGTGCGGCAACTAAGGTTTTACCCGAGCCTACATCGCCTTGAACTAAACGCATCATAGGGTAATGGTGTTGTAGGTCAGATTTTATTTCTGATACGACACGATTTTGTGCGTTTGTTGGGGCAAAAGGTAGTTGTGATAAAAATTGAGGCTCTAATTTATTCGTTGGGCTAAGAGATGCCGCTTGTACCTGTTGACCTTGCTCTCTTACTTTTAATAGGCTTAGATTTTGTGCGAGTAATTCCTCAAATACTAAACGCTGCTGAGCAGGGTGTATTCCTTGCTCTAGTTCAATAATGTCGGTATTACTAGGTGGGCGGTGAAGCAACAGTAAGGCATCAGCTAGTGCAAGTTGAGAAGGTTGCCATTGCACGGGTAACAGTTCTTCAACAGAGTATTTATTTAGCAGATCTATAGCTTGTTCACTTAGCGCCCTAATTAATAATTGCTTTAAACCATCTGTTGTTGGGTACACCGGCGTTAATGTTGAAGCTGTTGGCTGCTCATTAGGTGTGTCACTTAAACTGTATTCTGGATGACTCATTTCAAAGCCAACTCGCCCGCGGCGAACTTCGCCGAAGCAGCGTATTATTTTGCCAGGGCTTAATGCATTTTTCTGAGCTGCACTGAAATTAAAAAACCGAAGTGTGAGCCTAGCAGTCCCGTCGTTTACTTGTACAACTAGCATCCGTCTTTTACCAAATGTGATTTGGCTTGTTTCTATTGTGGCTTCAATGCTGACGTGGCTATGTAATGATAGTTCGTTGATAGAATAAATACGGGTTCTATCTTCGTACCTAAGTGGTAAGTGAAAGAGCATATCTTGCACGCTTTTGATACCTAGCTTTAAAAGGCGCTCGGCCATTTTGGGTCCTACCCCTTTAAGTTCTGTAATGGGGTATTGGCTTAAGCTAGGTTTAGACAATGTAGGCTCAAATCTTTTTATTTGTGAATGAGTTAAGTGTACTCACAGGCTTGCTAAGCATCAAGCATGTTTTAAAGCATGCCAAAATTCATCATCAGCAACTATTTCACCCTCCTCATCAAGTGGCGGATAGGGGAGTTTTTTTATACGGCATTGCTTGGCTATAATCGGGTGGTAGCCTTCAAAATACATAGGGTGTTTTATATCTTCGCTCAACATGTTACGGCTATATAACCCTGCCTTTTCGCGTTGATGTTGTGCTTCAAATAAAATGAGTGCTGCAGCCACAGAAACATTCAGAGACTGCACCATACCTTGCATAGGAATAATTATGTTTTGATCTGCATGCTTAAGAGCTTGTGCAGAGATCCCTGTTTTTTCTTGCCCAACAATAATTGCTGTGGGTTTTGTGTAATCTATTTCTCTAAAATCAACAGCATCTTCACTCAAATGAGTTGCTAGTATTTGTACATCTGGGTTGTGCTGTCGCATCATTGCAGCTGCATCATCAATATTTTTATGCAGGTGTGTTTCTAGCCAATTTTTACTTCCACCAGATGTATTATTAGTCAGCCATTTTTGGTTTTCAGGCCATACAGCATGCACATGATGGCAACCTACTGCATCGGCGCTTCTTACAATAGCCGATAGGTTATGGTGTTTATGTACGTCTTCTAAACATACGGTTAAGTCGGTTTGGCGACGCGATAAGACGTCTTTAATTCGTTGATAGCGATTATGCTGCATGGTGATCCTCTTTTTTGTTAATTATACGAAATTTTATGTATTAAGGCATCACTGTACGGCTAATTGGGTTCTGTAACGAAATAAGCGTCTCGGTGGACTGAATGGCTTCTATCGCTTGAATTTTATTTATTAATACATCCTGTAAGTGGTCAATTGATTTAGCCATTACTTTAATAAAAATACTGTAATTACCGGTGGTGTAATAGGCTTCAACAACTTCTTCAAGTGCTTCGAGTTTAATAAGTGTTTCAGGGTAGTCGCGTGCATTATTTAAATTAATACCAATAAAGCAACATACGTCATAGCCAAGTTGCTTTGTATTTATACTTAATTGGGTACCGGTGATAATTCCTGCTTGTTTTAATTTTTCTACACGCACGTGAATGGTGCCTGCACTTACGCCAAAACGTTTAGCTAATTCTGCATAAGCAATACGGGCATTTTCCATTAAAGCGTGAAGTATCTGTTTATCGAGATTATCGATTTGATAATTTTCCATGGTGTTTACTTATTTAAATTCGTGAATCTTCATTTTGTTGGGGTGTAAATTAAATTATTTTATGTATTAAAGCTATTTTTATTATTGGTTATTGAATTAAAAGTTTAAATCGTTACAGTATCCTCATTAGTGGCGCGCTTTAGGTGTGTTATTAAAAATAAACTAGGTAACAATAACTGGGAATGAGGCCAATTATTATGAGTTCACACTATGTGCAGCAGCAGTTGCAAATAAGTAGCGTTAAGCAATTTTTTTCACGGCAACTAGAAAAACAGTTAGGGCTAGTCGAAGTTCAGGCACCTATTCTTGCAAAGTTAGGTGATGGCACACAAGATGATTTAAGCGGTCATGAAAATGCTGTGGCAGTGAATGTAAAAGCGATTACCGATAGCCAATATGAAGTTGTTCATTCGCTAGCAAAATGGAAACGTAAAACGCTGGGTAAGTATGGGTTTAGTTTAGGTGAAGGGCTTTATACTCAAATGAAGGCGCTGCGCCCAGATGAAGAGTCGCTAAGTCCTATTCACTCGGTTTATGTGGATCAATGGGATTGGGAAAAAGTAATTTGTGAATCAACAGAGCGTTCTTTAGCGACCCTTAAGCACACAGTTGCATCGATTTATGAAGGCATTAAAGAAACAGAACAATTTGTTAGCGAACACTTTTCGCTTAGCCCTTTTTTACCACGCGATATTCAATTTGTGCATAGTGAAGAGCTACGTAAAATGTACCCTGATCTTACTGCTAAAAGTCGTGAAAAAGCAATTGCGAAAAAATACGGCGCTGTATTTTTAATTGGCATTGGCGGTCAATTAGGCGATGGTCAAATTCACGATGTAAGAGCGCCAGATTATGATGATTGGTCTACGCCAACAAGCGAACACGACATAGGGCTCAATGGTGATATTTTAGTATGGAACCCAATATTAGAAGACTCTTTTGAGATATCCTCTATGGGTATTCGCGTAAGCCCTGAAGTACTTAAAACTCAGCTAAATATTACAGGTGATAACGAGCGCCTGCAATTAGAGTGGCATGAGGCATTATTAAAAAGGCAGTTCCCACAAACTATTGGTGGCGGTATTGGGCAATCACGTTTGGCTATGTTATTGCTGCAAAAGGAACATATTGGACAAGTTCAAGTTGGAGTATGGTCAACACAAACACATGCAAGCGTTGAGGGTCTACTCTAATGAAAGATATAAGAGTGCTCTGATGAGCACTCAGGTTCACGATGTTTTAAACTCAACTTCTACTTTATTATTCATCAGTTTTATTGTGCAAGGTGGGTAGTTGCGTGTTGTTTTTAACGCCTTATCAAAGATATGTATTTCTACCCCTGAATGCAAAACAGTATTAACAACCAAATTTGCTTTAGTAAGTAGTTCGTGAAGATTATTTTCTAGTGATGAAAGCTGCCTTTCATAATGTTCTGCTTGTTGGCAAAGGTGTAGTTGAGTTGCGCCAATTTTACTAATTAACTCATTTTTTTTCTCTGGATCTTTAAGCAAATCTGCTTTTTCTAGTGCTGGTTGTAAAGAGTCTAATTGCTGCTCTGTTTTAGCAAGCTCTTTAAAGCATTCGTCAGTTTCGGCTGTAATATCGGCGCCGGAACGTGCTAAATTAATAACCATTTTAGCACCTGATTCGTTTCCTATTTCACCAGCAATAAGCGTTGTAGCATCTAAAATTTCACCACCAAATATCTTACCTTTAGGTAAATCTGGTTGGCCTACCTTTAGTGCATGGCGTGCCTTCATAATACAGTGGCTAGTTTGTCGTTCGATAAAAATATTTGCGGCTTCTATATAGCAATATTGAGAGTGGGATACATGAATGTCACCTTCACATATAAGTTTACACGAAAGCGATTTATCGTCAGACTTTTGATGCCCAATAACGCCTTGCTTAACAGTAATATTGCCGCCGGCCGTTAACTCACCAGATTCAACGGTACCAAATATTGTAATATCACCTTTGGCGGTTACTTTCATACCAGGGTCAATATTACGGGTAACAATTACACTGCCTTCAAAGTCAATATGGCCGCTTTTAACGTTTACATCGGGAATAGTAAAAATATCGTCTACACGCATTCCGTTAGTAATTTCAATAGGCACACCTGAAATGGTTGATACCAACTCCAGAGGGTTAAGTTTAGAAATCTCGGTACCTTCACCGGCAACAAGTTGTTTATTGTCCCCTGGTTTTGCCGGTAGTATATCGCCAAGAACAGTAAAGCCTTCTTTTCCTGGTGTTGCAGGTTGTTGTCGTATTAGAACTGCGCCAGGCTCAACACTTGCCATCTTACCAAAGTCACGCATATCAACGCTGCCATCTTCTTTGAGCTTTGGGGTTTTTAAATGGTCTTTTAAAGTTCTTACTTTAGTAACGAGTTTAGTTGCCAAGCCATCGCTGGGCAGGCGGCCTTGCGCTAAAATACCTTGTACCACCTCACCTGCTTTAGCTGTAAATTGCTTTTGTAATAGTTGTTCTAAGTATGCTTGCTTATAACCACGAACTATACCCGCTTTGACTAGCTGTTTTTTTGCATCATCTAGGCTGAGTAAATCACCGCCTTGCGCGACGGTAAGCTCGCCAGTAGCCATCATTTTATCGTCACTGATGACTACCTCTAACTTTGCATTGTGTTTGGTCGCGACGACAAGTACTGGCTCAGTACTTTTATCTTTAAAGAATGCATTAATTGCGTCGTAATCAATTTTACAGTCGCAAAATTTAGACATTTCTATCGCTTCAATAACAAATGTAGCACTTGGAGGCGGGTGTTTACTGACATCGAGTAAAACATTCCCATTATGAGCAAGCTTAAACACAGCTAATCCTTTTTAACCACTAAAGTTATAGTAAATTAATGACATAGTTACAGAGTGATAGAAATTTAGGGCGGAGTCAAGATAGTAAGAATAACAATATAGTACAAAAAGAGGACAGGTGTGAGCTATAGAGTGGGTCTATAGCTCAGGAAAATATTAGTTAGTTGAAGGCAGTTCCATTATTCCGTCAATCTCAACTTGTACACCTTTTGGTAAAGCGCGTACACCAACTGCTGCACGTGCAGGGTATGGCTGCTTAAAGTACTGGCTCATCACCTCGTTAACTACAGCAAAGTTAGATAAATCGGTTAAATAAATATTTACTTTAACTAAGTCTTGAATTTTACCACCGGCTTCTTCACATACTGCTGTGATATTTTTAAATACTTGATGTGTTTGCTCACTAAAGTCTTCTGATATAACTTCCATAGTCTCAGGGATTAATGGGATTTGACCAGACAAGTATACTGCAGTGCCTACTTTAACTGCTTGGCTGTAAGTACCTATTGCTGCCGGTGCTTTTTCGGTAGATATAAATGCTTTGTTCATGTTTTTCCTATATTATTTTTTACGATAGACTTTTTGCACATCAGGCATCACACGAATTTTACGCATAATGTTGGCAACATGGACACGGTTTTTAACGGTGACTCCAAGGTCTATTACATATAAATTACTTTCTTTTTCGTCGGTCGCTATTTCAACAATGTTAGCTTGAGTTGTAGCAACCACATTGGTTAACTTAGCCAGCGCACCTTGATGATTAATAATCTCTACTCTTAGGGCTGCTATGTATTCTTTTTCAGGGTTATCATCCCATTTTACGACCAAGTATTTAGATCGCTCACTTTCCCAGCCACGAATGTTTTTACATTCTTGGCGATGAACGGTTAATCCTTTGCCTTGGCTTATATGTGCAGTAATTGCATCACCAGGTACAGGACGACAGCATTTAGAGTAATTGACCAACATACCTTCTGTGCCAATAATGGTCGCTTTGGCTTGTTTAGTTATATCGGTTAAATCGTCAGAATCATTTTGTAATAAACGCTTGGCAATAAGTACGCTCATTAAGTTTCCAGCGCCAATTTCTACAAGCAATTCGAGCAAGGTTGAGAGCTGATGCTCTTCAAGAACGCGTGCAATGTTTTCATCAGGAATACTATCTAACTTATTTTCGCCTAATGCAGAGTCGAGCAAACGCCGTCCAAGTAACATAGCTTCTTCATGGTGTTGGCTCTTAAGGTAATTACGAATACCTAAACGTGCTTTGCCCGTTACTATAAAGTTAAGCCAGGTTGCATTAGGGTGAGCGCCTGAGCTGGTGATCACTTCAATGGTTTGGCCAGTATCTAACGGTTTACTTAGCGGATAAGGTTTTCGATTAACACGCGCACCTACACAGGTATTACCTACATCGGTATGTACTGCATAGGCAAAATCGACCGCAGTGGCACCCATGGGTAGTTCAACAATTCGGCCATCTGGGGTAAATACGTAGATTTCTTCAGGGAATAATTCTGTTTTAACGTTTTCAATAAATTCAAACGACGAGCCCGCACTTTGTTGAAGTTCAAGCAAACTTTGCATCCATTGACGAGCACGTTGCTGAGACGTATTTCCTGCACCATCACCTGCTTTTTTATACATCCAATGTGCTGCAACTCCTTTGTCGGCCATATGATCCATATCATGGGTTCGAATTTGTATTTCTACAGGAATACCATGAGGGCCAACAAGCGATGTATGTAACGATTGGTAACCATTTGTTTTAGGTACTGCAATATAATCTTTAAAGCGAGTTTCAATAGGTTTATATAAATTGTGCGCAACGCCTAACACGCGATAACACGTATCCATTGAATCAACGGCAATCCTAAAGGCATAAATATCCATTACTTCGTTAAATAGTAACTCCTTATTTAACATTTTTTTATAAATGCTATAAAGGTGTTTTTCGCGTCCAGATACCGTAGCAACAATACCAGACTCTTCTAGGCGAGCTTCTACTTCGGTTTGAATGTTGGAAATAACTTCTTTGCGATTTCCTCGCGCTTTAGCCACTTCTGACTTAAGTGCGCGATGGCGCATAGGGTATAATGCTTGAAAACCTAAGTCTTCAAGTTCATTTTTTATATCGTGAATACCCAAACGGTTTGCAATTGGTGCGTATATTTCAAGTGTTTCACGAGCGATACGGCGACGTTTATCAGGACGAAGAGCGCCAAGGGTACGCATATTATGCGTTCTATCGGCAAGTTTGATTAAAATAACCCGAATATCTTGGGTCATTGCCATGATCATTTTACGATAGTTTTCAGCCTGAAACTCTTTTTTATCTTTAAAGCTAAGTTTATCAAGCTTACTTACACCTTCAACAAGCTCGGCAACGGTTTCACCAAAAATCTCAGCCAAATCTTGCTGGCTAAAGTCGGTGTCTTCAATTACATCGTGCATTAATGCTGCCATGAGTGTTTCATGGTCAAGGTGCATTCCAGCTAAAATTTGAGTTACTTCAACAGGATGAGTAATGTAAGGCTCGCCGCTCGAGCGAGTTTGTCCTTCATGGGCCTCTCGTGCTACAACGTAAGATTTTTGTACCAGCTCTACTTCAGCAGCAGGTAAGTATTCAGAAATTTTCTTTTTTAGACCTTCAAAAAGATACATTCACACTCCAATGTTCTAGTGAAGCAAATTAGGTAACGTTAAGTTAAGAATATACGATGAAAAGAGAGGATTGCCAACGGCTATAGTAGAAATACTGTGCCGTTGGCTAAATCAGACCGGGAGGTCGATTATTGGTTGCCACCAACAATAGCAGCAACAGCAGCAAGTTCAGCTGCTTCTTGATGTTGTTGTTCTTCGCGATCAATTAAATCCATTGATGCACTATCAACAAGGTTTAATTCAATTTCACGTAAAGCAACAACGGTCGGTTTATCGTTCTCTGGGTCTACTAGTGGAGTTTTACCACCAACAGCAATTTGGCGGGCACGACGAGCCGCAACTAAAATTAAGTCAAAACGATTACCAACTGCATCTACTGCATCTTCAACTGTTACGCGAGCCATCTCAGCACTCCAAAAATAATTTAAAAGCAAAGGCGTAGTTTACTGCACGCAGGGACTTTCGCCAATAGGTAGTGGTCAATTTTTATCAGTTTTACTGATATGAGTAAGTTTAATAACCTTAATTTACTTTAAAAGGTCATTTAGCAATTTTTTGTTACGTACTTCTTGAACACTTAATGTTAAACGCTGTGCCATAACAATCGTTTCTATATCATTCAGAGCAGTATCAAAATCATCATTGACAATAACAAAATCGTACTCGTTAAAGTGAGATGTTTCAGATTGTGCTTTGGCCATACGAGATGCAATAATCTCTGCAGAGTCTTGACCACGGTTATTTAAGCGTTGTTCAAGTTCTGCTTTAGAAGGCGGTAGAATAAAAATAGTTTGTACACTTGGCATAATTTTACGAACTTGCTGCGCACCTTGCCAGTCTATGTCTAAAAATACATCTATGCCTGCATTAAGTTGCGACTCAATGGCTTGTTTTGATGTACCGTAATAGTTATCGAAAACTTGTGCCCATTCAAAAAAGTCATTTTTCTCAATCAGAGCTTTAAACTCATCGGTGGTCACAAAGTGATAGTGGACACTATTCTCCTCTCCTGGACGAGGTGAGCGAGTAGTATGCGATACCGATACTTTCATATCCGTATGTTTTTTGAGTAACGCATTAATTAAGCTAGACTTACCTGCACCTGATGGTGCCGATAAAATAAATAAGTTTCCGCGAGTTTGAGCCATCTTTTTCTCTATCTAAAAATAAACAGGCTTGAGTTACAAACATAACTCAAGCCTTTAACTACCTTATTGTACTTTATTTAGCTAATTGTGCTCAAGTGAGCTAAATGCACATTATGGATTATTCTATATTTTGAATTTGCTCACGCATTTGCTCGATCAAAACTTTAAGCTCAACAGCGGCATTTGTAATATCGCTATTAATAGACTTAGAGGCGAGAGTATTTGCTTCGCGGTTAAACTCTTGCATCATAAAGTCTAGACGTCGACCACATGCGCCGCCTTTTTTAAGAATTTTTTTAGTTTCTTTAACATGAGACTTTAAGCGGTCTAGTTCTTCAGCTACGTCTTGTTTTTGTGCTAGATAAATTAGTTCTTGCTCAAGACGAGACTCGTCAATATTTGTCGTTAAATCTTCTAATTTTTGTTCGAGCTTCTCACGTTGCCATTTAGTAATTTCTGGCATGTGAGTTTCTACAGTGTTCACTTGCTCTAAGATGGCATCAAGGCGAGTTGCTATCATTTCTTCTAAATTTGCGCCCTCATCACCCCGTGCTGATTTAAAGTCCTCAATTACTTCATCTAGCCCTGCAATCAGAGCTGTGTTTACGCTGTCCATATCCAGTTCTTCGGCTTCCATTACGCCAGGCCAGCGCAAAATATCAACTGGGTTTATATCACCATTACTTTGCTGTTGAACCCATTTAGCACTATTTATAAGTTGTTCAGCCAGTGCTTGATTGATTGATAACTCACCAACATGAGCTGGATTTGCAACAAACTTTAAAAATACTTCTACTTTACCGCGCTGTAAGTGTTTACGTAAGCGTTCACGAATAACAGGCTCCATCCCACGAAATTGCTCTGGTGCGCGAATAAAGGTTTCAAGGTAACGTTGGTTAACTGATCGAACTTCCCAAGTGCCAGTGCCCCAGTCGCCTTTTATCTCGCGACGCGCATAAGCTGTCATACTGTGGATCATGGATGGTTTCCTAAGTTTTATAATACATAATTAATTTTTATTATACCGAAACACTCTCCAACCTCTAGGGAAAATTTAAGTAGCTGAATGTTTTGCAACCAGGTATTTGTTAAATCAGCATGGTATCTGTACTCACATACACTTATAATGTGGCAAATTATGAATTAAGGGGATCGTCAATGCGTCCAAGCCAAAGAACATCAAACCAAATTAGACCTGTATCATTTACACGCAATTATACTTTGCATGCAGAAGGGTCTGTACTTGTTGAATTTGGTAATACCAAAGTACTTTGTACAGCTACGGTTGAATCGGGCGTTCCGCGTTTCATGAAAGGCCAAGGTAAGGGATGGATAAATGCTGAGTACGGTATGCTTCCAAGGTCAACACACACACGAAATGCTCGTGAAGCGTCTCGTGGCAAGCAAAGCGGCCGCACAATGGAAATTCAACGTTTGATTGCACGCGCACTTCGTGCTGCAGTTGATTTAAAAGCGCTTGGCGAAAACACGATTACTATTGACTGTGACGTTATTCAGGCCGACGGCGGAACACGCACAGCATCAATAAGTGGTGCCTGTGTTGCACTTGTTGATGCACTAACGCATATGCGCGCAAAAGGAATGATTAATTCAAACCCACTCAAACATATGATCGCTGCTATTTCAGTTGGCATTTATAAAGGCCAAGCTATAAGTGATTTAGAATACATTGAAGACTCAGCTGCTGAAACCGATATGAATGTAATTTTAACTGAAACGGGTAAAATTATTGAAGTTCAGGGGACTGCTGAGGGCGAACCGTTTTCGTTTGATGAACTTGATGAGTTACTTACATTAGCGAAGCACTCTATTCGTGAGATCATCGACGTTCAAAAGCAAGCATTAGCATAGATAGGCAGGCGGCAAACATATGAAAGATTACCAAAAAGAATTTATTGAATTTGCGCTAGAAAAGCAGGTATTAAAATTTGGTGAGTTTACTTTAAAGTCAGGACGAACTAGTCCTTACTTTTTTAATGCAGGGCTTTTTAATACTGGTCGTGATTTAGCGCGCTTGGGGCGCTTTTATGCTGCGGCTTTAGAAGATGCCGCAATAGAATACGACGTTCTATTTGGTCCAGCTTATAAAGGTATTCCAATTGCTACAACTACAGCGGTTGCGTTGGCTGATCATTACAACAAAGATGTACCTTATTGCTTTAACCGAAAAGAGAAGAAAGCGCATGGTGAAGGCGGTACATTAGTAGGGTCTGAACTTAATGGCAAAATTATGTTAGTTGACGACGTGATTACTGCCGGTACTGCTATTCGTGAGTCAATGGAAATTATTGCAAATAACGGTGCTGACCTAAGTGGCGTATTAATAGCTTTAGATCGTCAAGAAAAAGGTAAAGCTGAGCTTTCTGCTATTCAAGAGGTCGAACGTGACTTTAATACGCAGGTAATCTCTATTGTTAAACTTGCTGATCTTATTAGCTACCTTGAAAACCAAGGAACAATGAGTGAGCACTTAGCAACAGTTAAAGCGTATCGCGATCAATACGGCGTAGCCTAAACATAAAGCCTCGCATTGCGGGGCTTTCTTTTGACCATATTAAAGAGCTTATCAATGAAAGATGTATTAAAACCTAATGGTTTAGGATTCAAACGTGTTTTTAAAGCCACTTACTGTTCTTATCTTGGCTTTAAAGCAGCGTTTAAAGAAGAAGCTGCATTCAGACAAGAGTTACTGATCTGTATTATTCTTTTTCCTTTTTCATTTCTGCTGGCATCTTCATTACTTCATTGGGCAATTCTTATGTGCTCACTATTGGTGGTATTAATTGTTGAACTATTAAACTCAGCCATTGAAGCTCTCACTGATCGTGTTAGCACAGAGCTACATGTTTTATCAGGCAGGGCAAAAGATATGGGTTCTGCTGCTGTTACGCTCTCACTGATGATCCTTGTGATCTTGTGGGGAGTGAGTTTGTATATGAAGATCATAGGATCCTAGCCTACTGCATCAATGAAAAATTGATCATGCATGTTAATAAAATGAAAGTAATGTTGTTTTTTTAGTGTGTTTAGTTCAAATACTCATCGAACAACATGTTTTTTCACGTTTTCTTCAAAAAAGGGTTGATCTGTTTTTGGATCTCCCTATAATGCGACCCCACTGAGACGGCAGAGCAGGCAACGCTTAGCGAGGCAAGCAAACCACTCAGTGAGTCGAGTAAAACTTAGGTTTATATTTTTATAAAGTTTAAAATTAAGTGTTGACAAAAACACAGGAAAGCGTAAGATTCGCTTCCCTTGAGTCGCTAAGGCAACTCAAACGTTCTTTAACAATATAAAGCAATCATCTGTGTGGGCACTCGTACAGATTGAGTTCTAACAGCCAAGCTGCTTCGGTAGTGAGGCAAACAAATTAGAGTCTCAATTGAAACTGAGTGACCAACAGAATAATTACTTAGGTAGTTATTCAGCACAGTCAATTCAATATCGAAAGATATTAAATAAATTCAGAATTCATTGAGCTGTCGAAAGACATAAAACTTTTTAATTGAAGAGTTTGATCATGGCTCAGATTGAACGCTGGCGGCAGGCCTAACACATGCAAGTCGAGCGGTAACAGAGAGGTGCTTGCACCTTTGCTGACGAGCGGCGGACGGGTGAGTAATGCTTGGGAACATGCCTTGAGGTGGGGGACAACAGTTGGAAACGACTGCTAATACCGCATAATGTCTACGGACCAAAGGGGGCTTCGGCTCTCGCCTTTAGATTGGCCCAAGTGGGATTAGCTAGTTGGTGAGGTAATGGCTCACCAAGGCAACGATCCCTAGCTGGTTTGAGAGGATGATCAGCCACACTGGAACTGAGACACGGTCCAGACTCCTACGGGAGGCAGCAGTGGGGAATATTGCACAATGGGCGCAAGCCTGATGCAGCCATGCCGCGTGTGTGAAGAAGGCCTTCGGGTTGTAAAGCACTTTCAGTCAGGAGGAAAGGGTGTGAGTTAATACCTCACATCTGTGACGTTACTGACAGA